>CAZHWT010000003.1:40495-78398 GCA_964536215.1 uncultured Candidatus Saccharibacteria bacterium | reverse complement strand
GCTTCTGTCCACCAGACAGTACTATTGCCGCTAAAAATCTCAGACAAATTATATATAATTTCCGGATTGTACTGAACAATCTCCCCCGGCTCGTCCGTGGTCGGATCATTGCGACGCAACCCTGGCACCGAGCCATCGCTAACCGGCGAAAAGCCCCACGATCCGGGCAAGGCAATCAAAGATCCTTGAACAATTAACTGAGTTGTGGCCTCGCCGCCACAGCGGCTATCTTTATCATAGGCATCGTCAAAACCCTGGTTCCATATAAGCATCATATTATTCAACGCCTTAGTCTCACACGAAATCTTAACGCTGCCACTGACTAAGTAAATGAGTGGCCGAGCTCCCGTCGGATCCTGAGTCTTAGTTGGCTTTGAACTAACATTAATCACAAAATCGACCGGATTACCATCGGCGTCTGGGCCAATCTGCATAATCATAGGACAGAAAGTAGATGCGTTAATGCGCCCTCCGTCCCAAACCACCTCTGAGCCACTGTCTGGAACAATCTTGACTGCATCATACGACCGCCCTGGCGTACAGCCAGCATCAGCAATTTTGCCAGGATTGCTAGTAGGGCTGCCATTGCGTAGAGCAGCTGTCTGAATAGACGTCTTTCGTCCTACGGTCAGCCTGTCGACTTGCTTGGCAAAGCTAGCAAATGTGGTAGTGTTTAAGACCCCATCCTCGGGTTGCTGAACGTGGCTAAAGTAGTTCTCTACTCGCCATCGACGAGTAGGCACATCGGCTGTCCTTTGAGCTGGGACACTGCTGAGGCTACTGGCCGCACTAATGACTACTCCGGCTACTCCTTGGCTAAACAGGTACTTATCAGCTGGCACGCGCAGTCCGAATGGCCAATTGGAATAGATATCGCCAGTGCCGTTCCCAACACCGGGATGCTGTCCGACTTGCAGCCAAGCCAGTCTTGCCACTTTAATAGTCATTTGGAACGTAGGCGTAAGAGCAATAACTTCGGCCTCGGCAGCCGCTCCACCCTTCTGCCACCCCCGAGCGTTTAGACAAAGCGTATATTCTCCAATTGGCGCCGATATAGTTGAGCTGACCGTCACCGATTTTTGCACACTGCCACTTGGATCAAAATCGTACCAGCCTTGCGTCTTATCCGCATACCCTACATTAAAGGTCGGCGTTAGCCCAAAGGCTGACGTAAAGCCACTTACGGTCGAACAGGCCTGCCCCTTCTTAACAATCGAGGCAAAGGTAAGTAAAGCTCTGCCCGTGTCTAAGTTTTTCCAGGCCTCCTCGTTAATAAAGCTAATAGTAAACTGACCTTCTCCTGATTCGCCAGGCACAACATTGATTTGAGTGGGGTTTTTGACTTCAAACTTAGGACAGCTTGGTGTGGCAAAAGAGTTTGTTTTTATCGGGCCGTCATAAGACACCAGTGTTCCGTTTATCGTTACCTGAGGAATCAGTTGCCAGGTATAATCATTGGGTCCTTCGGCCAGGTCGCGTTGTAGTGAAGTATTGCCGCCGGGAATGTTTGAGTAGGTATCACTGCCACCGGTCGTAGTATTGGTAATCTTGATTTGATACTGCTCAATTCCTTCGCCGCCACTCCAGCTAAACACAGCCGACTTACACTTAGCCGCCACCTGTAAATTAGTTGGCATCTTTATCATGGCGTAGTCGTAGCTCCTGACATTGTTGCTGTAGTTAGTTTCGTGCACAGGGCCACTATCCTCTGCCCGGTTGATTCTGAACATGGCCTGATGCTGGCCCGTCCCCGACCAGTTAACCGACTTTTTAGAGAATTCTGATTCATACACCCCGCCTGGATATGACGCATAGCTAAATTGACTACCAGGCCCCCAGGCGCCATGGACAATGGTCGAATCCGGATAATTGGGGTAGTAGGCATTGTTATCTTTATAAAATCTGGAATCCACGCCAGCCGCAGCCGAAACCGAGGAATTGTTTCGCACAGTGGAGGTAAAGAATATGGATTCGCTGGTGGCGAATATTCGTCTCGTTTTACCGCTAGAGTCAGCCAGGGAATAGCTCACACTACTCAAATCAATACAGCCATCTGGAGTAAAAGAAGCACCGGTAATCTCTATGTCTTTAACCGGCACACCATTAATCAGTACGATGGGCGTGAGAGTATAATGCAGCACGCCCTTGTTGGTCGGCAAATTACTTAGCGTCGCGCCAATAGCCGTTCCGGAGATAGTCTGGATTGGTGCCACCAGAGACCCACCGCTATCTTTTACCGCCAGTTGGTACTGACTAATCGCCTGACCGGCCGTCCACTTAAGCGTCGCCGAGCGACAACTGGCCGACGCAGTAAAGTTTTTGGGTGGAACAATAACCGCGTAGTATGCCCCTGAGATATTGTTATTAGCCAGATTCTCTTCGGCCAATTTATCCCAATAATTCCCTGGCGGTGGCCAGCCAATAGTGTCAAGATAAGGATACATGCCACCAGGCGCAAATCTAAACCGAATATCATCGGTATGACTGCTGGCTTGGTAGATTTTTGGCGTAGATACGGTCCAGGTTTTTGTGTAGTTGCGGCTTTGATTGCCGCCAAACCCTGCCGAGTCCGTAAATGTAGTACCTTGGCCATTGCCGTACGACAAAGTAGTGGTAACGCCCGGTTGGGATTCAATTGCCGTCGTCGAGTTATTTTTAAGAGCGATGGTGGCCGATATAGTTTCACCGACATGGTAAACCTTTTTAGAAGTAGTCAATGAGGTAGCAGCAATATCCGCGCAGGCTTTGACCGGCTGGGTCTTAACAAACAACTCTGGTGCCAAAGGATTCTTATTGGCATCAACTTTCGTAATGTAGGCTGACTCGTTGTAAGCTCCAGGGTTTGCATCCACCACGCCGATAGCCGTGTAGTAGGTGCCGCCGTTTGGCGTTCCGTATTCGGTATAGTTTTCACCTTTTGCATCTGGAGAAACCATGCGAACCTTAATAGACTCCAGCTTCATGCCCCAAGCAATAAAGTAGTTGCGACAATATAGTGAAAAACTAAATGGCGTAAACCCTTCATAGGGATCAGCAGCTTGGGCGATTGGCGGTTGGGAGCCTTTCAGTAGGGATAGAGCTAAGCCAATCGCCAGAACGGTCACCACCAAGCCACACAATCTGTACAATCTATGATATTGGCGCATCCATTGCTTCATATTCATACGTTTCTATTTATCCGCCTCGGGAGTAAGATATAAAACCGATTGATCCATCAGGCAGATAGTGGCTAGTTTTACCGATAACTCCTGACTCTTGCTACTTGGTGGCAGCTGGCCAGCGTAGAACTGATAAACAATTGCTTCCTTTTGCACAATTACCACAAAGGTGGTCGTGTCGTAGACAGCTGGTAACCCAACTACCTCAACAGTTGTATTGGTGTTAGCGGACTTGAGTCGGTCAAAAGCGGCTGTGGCCGCAGCCTTATTGGTAAAGGTCGTCATCATGAGTCCGGCCAACTCTGTAGCCGCCTGCTCTTTCTGATCTGTTGAGGCGATGCGATTAGTGAGAACGCAGGTTTCCGTGTCGCCACCGGCGGGGATTGGCAAATCGGCTATAGGCGCCACGTCCTTATCTTGGCCTATTATAGATACAACCGCCGCCGCTCCCGTCTCCAGAACTCGACAAGCCCGATTAGGGTTAAGAGTGGGCGTTGGCGTGGGTGGAACATGAATAGGTTGCGCTGAAGGGGTTGAGGAAAACGTTTCAGCCTCACCCTCGATAGCCTGCACTTCGATTGAGCCTTGGTCCTGCGCTGAAGTAGAAGATCGATGAGGCGTAAGGCTGGGTAAAATTACAGTCCATACCAGAAAGGCAGTCCAGAGTGCGAGGGTAATGGATCCAAAAATGATAATGTGTATCTGGCGATACGGTGGCAATAAAAAGCGTGATACCATGTCTTTTTAAGTATGGTAAACAAACGCCTGCCTGTCAATTTTTGATAGTCTGTAAGACGAATATGACTACGCGCTACTCTATTTCTTTCCAAATCCGTTCAGATCCAGCCATGGCCGAACCTTTGAGTAGGTCAAGATATTTAGGTTGATAGACAATAGTAATGGCTGGATCTAAGTTTTCACCTACGCTTCGGCGCAAACTAGCTCCCACTACCCCAGCGCTTGCTGTAGGGGTGCTACCACCTAGACCGAGCAAAGAGCCATGCACCACTAACGGCGTACTGCCACCACCATCATCTATAGTGCCACCTACCAGGTAAACACCATCTAATCGATCAACGCTCTCAGAGATAGTTAGATCGCCTTTAATCACAAACGTCAGAGTGGAGGTGTCGGTCTCGTCAGCAATGTAATCATTAACCGTCATATTGCCATTAATAAAGTAGACCAATTGGCGCGGGCCGGCGCTGGAGCAGCCGTTGTGCCACCAGCGAATGTAATTGGCGGGCGTGAGGTCTCCATCCACCAGGTAAACGCTGGTCGTACCGCAATGTTTATCCATGTGATAGCTAATACCTTTGTTGTCATAGTAGTTCGCGTTCGGCTCTGCCACCGTTTCGATAACCTTCTGGCGACCTTGGGCAGCTCGCCAAAGACTATCGTAGGTTGGTGACGAGATAAAGCTGTTATGTTCGGAGCGCCACTTTGGTGGCGTTGTGCTTGCTTGTCGGGCAAGCGGTATGGAAATCGATCCAGCAGCTGATAAAACACCACCATAGCCATTAAAGAAGAAGTATTTATTATTAGGGATGGTCATGTTCACCGTCCCATTAGAATGGACGCTACCCGTCTGGCCAACTAACTCAGTGCTCGGGCTCTTTACCTGCAGCCAAGGACTAATCACAATCTTATATTCAACCGGAATGATAGTCGTAGCAGTAGTCGCCTCGCTCGAAGAAGCTCCAATACAAACGGTGTAGAGCTGGCCAGCTTCGGCCGTATCGGGTGGCGTCAGCAAGACCGAAACCGAGTCGCCAGCCTTATATGACATAGATAGAGATCCGCCATTCATTTTGGCCGAGTTGTCCGGCCACCCACTTGGGCCCGCCACGTCAAAATCAGTCGGGTCGGAGAACGGACTGCATGTGGTGCCGTGAATAACGCCGAGAACACCGAGAATGTAGGTGCCATTTTGACTATTCCACTGAGATGCCGATGGTGAATAGTCAACCTTTAACAGAGTGTCTGCCGGAATGCCGGGGGCGGCTAGGGTTTGGGTTGGCGTCTGGACTGTAAAGGTGAGGCAGGCTGTGGTGGTAAAGGAATTTTTATTCCCATCGGTATATTCATAGGTTGTGCCATTAATGATTACTTGGGCGTATAGCTGCCATTGGTAGGAGTGTGGACCTTGAGAAAGACCGTTCTTGGTCAGGGATAACTGCTGTCCGTTAGAAGTGTAATAATCATCCTGTCCCCCACTATCCATGTTAGTAATATGAACTCGATAACGATGGATGGTCGAATCTCCACCCAACCAGCTAAAGGTAGCCCAATTGCAGCCGTAGGTCTGAGTCGGATTGGTTGGTTGATTAATAACGGCAAAGCTATAGTCGGCCGTATTGTCAGTGTAGGAAGTTTCTTCGACCGGGCTATCCGAGTCAGGGTTAACTTGCATTCGAGCGGTATAAATACCAGAGCTATAGTACGCCCCAGATTTAGTACCCTCGAAGGCCGATTCATAGCTGCCTCCCGGGTACGTGCCATAGGCATAGGTCGAGTTGCCTGGCCACGTCCCATGTCCGACTCGAGCGTCGTAATAATTAGGACAGTAGCTGGTTAGTTTGCAAAATACGGTCTTGGATCCGCTAGGACCCGTTCCAGCCAATACGTTGGACACTTTACCCTTAAAGTAGAAGCGCTCACCTCGATCAAAAATTCGCTGCGTCGCGCCCGAACTGTCAGTTAGTTCAAAATCATTGGCAGTTAGGTTAAGGCAATTGCTCAAGGTGGTCGATGGACCGTTGATGGCCGAGTCGGTGTACGTGGTGCCATTAACGGTCACTTTAGCATTTAGCACATAGCGGTACGTATTATTAAACGGCAGGCCAGTAATGGTTGCGCCAGTCGCATTCCCCGCTAGCAGAACGTTCTTCACTTCATTATTAGCGCTGTTGTATACCCGCAGCTGCAGATTAGTAATCCCCCCTCCTTTTTGCCAACTAAGTATTACTGAGCTACAGCTACTAGACGCCGCCAGGTTTTTAGGTGATTCAATTATGGCAATCCGCTTAAATGAGGACTGGTTGTTGGCCAGAGCTGGATAGTTGCCACCCACCGACATGTCGTCCTCGGCTCGCCAGGCAATGTTTCGGTAGTCATTAAAGCGATACTTTACCTCGGTCGACCGAGACTGTACGTCATATTGTCCTGGTGTCAGGTTGGGAATCCAATTATAGTTATAACTACGGCTTTGATTGGGAGCAAACCCACCCGTCTCAGTGAAAATATTGTCAATAGTTCGATTGTTTGGATTAGACCCATCAGGAGCCCAGGTAGCGGCATTAAATAGTTTAATCGAGTAGGTTAAGCCGGGGTCAGTGGTAATGCCAATGCTAGAGTTATTTTTAAACGTCATGCTCGATTTGACCGTTTCGCCAACATGATAGACGGTCTTATCGAGGTTAAAGTTGGTGGCCACAATGTCAGCACAGGCTGGTACCGAAACAGCCGGTAAAGATTCTTCTTCAGTACCAAAAGGTTGGAACAAGGCATTGGTCCGGGTTATGGCATAGTGTTGGGTGTATGGGCCGGCTGGGGCATCTGTCCAACCATCACCGGATGGGTATGCGCTGTGGCTATCACTTGTACCGTTATTGCTGGTTGGCTTCCAGATAAATGTCTCAGGATCAGCCGGGTTGTACCAAGCCAATGGCAAGTCTACGTCTTCAGTCCTATTCCAACCTCGTCCTGAGGCGCTGCCAGTCGTCCAGAATCGTTTGTGGATGTAGTGCATGGTCGTATTAAAGCCAAAGGACATATTCTTGCACCACAAACTGTAATTAGCCGATACTGGTGAGGCTATAGACAATGAGCTTGGCAAGACCACAGACATCCCTGCTGCTCCAGCACTACCAACGATGGCCAGTGCCAACGCTCCAATCAGCTTAGTTGCGATAGTAGGTCTTACCCAATGACTGGTCATAGGTGCTGTCCTTTGGTTGCTGGAATAGTCACTAGTAACATTTTAGCTAAGTTTATAGAGGTATCTTTGGCAGCATCACCTATATCCGTAATAGATCCGGCATAAAATTGATACACTTCAGCATTTTGTCTCGCTACCAGCAAATGACGGTCAGTGTCATAAAAAGCCGCAATGCTATCGCTCAATTCGACATCGGTATGTTGGTGGTTTTGCTTTAATTGGGCAAAGATATTCTCGGCTTGGGAAGCAGCACCAGTTTTAGTATAGAGTAGTGCAGCCACTTGATGAGCCGCCACATCGTCTCCACTATCCCCACCCGAAACGCCGTCAGTAAAGCTACACACTTCTGATTCGCCTTGCTCAGGAGCCTTAATGTTGTTAAATGGGGCGACGTTTTCTTGTTTGCCAATAACAGATGGCACTACTGCCGACATACCAGTTAGTAAGACCATGCAAGCGTGATTGGGATCGTCTGGCAGCTCAATACCTTTATTTTCTGGTAACTCGGTAACTTTAATCGGTGGGGCGGTAGGATAGGTGTCTGGCTCAGCGTCACCATCGGGCAATACGGCTGCCACTTTGATCGAATCATCGGCAGTGTTATGGGCAACTGGCGTGGGCGACGAAGACTGCGATACTGCCCAAACCAGAAAACCAACCCAGGCCAGCAAAGTAATGCTGCCTAAAACAATAATGTGGACAGACCGATAGGGCGGCATAGCCCAAGCAAAGCGCTTCATACGCCTCCAGTATGCATAACTCTTCGCCTGCCTGTCAAACTTTATCTAGCTGTTCTCCAAAGTGGTATTCTAAAGCCTAGAGTTTACAAACTCCGGCTGAGGTGATATAGTAAGCGCGTCAAAGTGGTCATGGGGCCACACGACGTGGCCCACGGGCCAATCTGCCCCCGGAGAGGGGCTAGAAGGAGAGCGGCCATGAAGAGCCGCACGGTTTCTTATATGTTGACAGCAGCAGCTCTTCTGCTGTCATTGGTTTTCGGACTCGGCACCAGTGTTAGTGCCGAAACGGGTCTGGTTGGTCCGAACCCTTCGGCAGTTGTTGGTGGACCGGATCCATCTAACCCAGGCGGAGCCAATCCCAACCCATCGGCAGTCCCTGGTGGTCCAGATCCATCCGATCCGGGCGATCACGACGGTGGCGTTGCTACAGTGATTCCTGGAAATCCAGTGCCGTCGGCGGTTGCGCCAACTGCGACACAGGTGCCGGTTGAAGAGGAACCGGTGGTAGACGATGGAAATGATAACATTCCATTGTCGCAACAGCCAGAAGGTCCGAATGGAAAGGCTGAGGGGTTAATTAATCCCAATAAGACAACCACTGACCAAAGTGCTGTCGTTGAGGACCAAGCACAAGGAGACACTGGTGGCACAACCCAGTCTGGTAGTTCTGGGACGTCCGACACTGTCTCATCTCAAGCTGACGGCTCGAACTCCGGTCAGACAGGCGCATCGTCATCGGATACGACTGGTGATGATTCATCGTCTGTCAACACCCTGCCAGAAGCGGGTGCTGGCAGTGGTCGGAGTATTAATTACTCCGCCATGGGAGTATTGGGCGTCTTGTCTCTGATCCTGTTGGGTGGGGCATTCGCTCTGACCCGCAGGACTTATCAGACGTCGTAAAATCGTAAACGCCTCACAGGGCAGGCTCGGGTCTAACTCGGCCCTGCCCTATTTTTATGCCAAGAAATAAATAGCCATTTAAATGTCTATTTATTTCAATCTCAATACAAACCGCGCATTAAAGACATAATGTATCAAGATGCAAGATCCAAGATATAAACATAAGCTCGAAATCATAAATTCCAAAACTCAGAATAAGTTATAAACTTTAAACCATTTAGAGTTTTTATCTTATTCTAAGCCTTACATCTTAGAGCTTAAATCTATGTTTGTATCTTGGATCTTAAATCTTTATCCCCCCACACCCGACCGCCAACAGCACCCTTGAATTACAGCAATTCAGTCGAGCATGCTCGACGCGCTATCTGCACCTCGGGTGCTCGCTCGCTTGTTGCTCTTTCGGGTATAATTAGGATAATGCCCCATATTTTTGATTATCCTTTAGCTGTCATTGATGTTGAAACCACCGGTACTAGTTATACTTACGGCGGGGTCATTGACGTTGGCGTGCTGCGGATTGAGCAGGGTCAGGTTGTCCAAACCTTCCAGCAGCTCATTAATCCCGGCACCACTATTCCGGCCTTTATCACTCAACTCACCTCTATCACCAACGACCAGCTGGCTGATGCTCCCTATTTTGGCGACATTGCTAAGCAGCTGCATGAATTATTAACAGACTGTGTCTTTGTGGCTCACAATGCCCGCTTTGATTACGCCTTTATTAAAGAAGAATTCAAACGCGCCAACATCCGCTATGCCCCTAAAACCTTTTGCACGGTTAAATTATCCCGTGGTCTTTTTCCACACCATCGCCACCACAACTTGGACGCGCTCATCTCCCGGTTTAATATTGCCATCCAAGATCGCCACCGAGCCTTTGGCGACGCCCAGGCTACCTGGCAGGCTATGCAGACAATGGTTAGTCAAGCTGAGCCTAAGCTGCTAGAGCACATTGTTAAACAGCAACTACGCATGCCTACGCTCCCGCCTCAGTTGCCCAAAACAACCATCGACTCCTTGCCCGATTCTCCTGGTGTCTACATTTTTGAGAATGCCAAAGGTGCCCCTCTCTATGTCGGCAAAAGCATTAACATAAAATCCCGCGTCTTATCCCATTTTTCCGATGACGTCCGATCGGCTAAAGAGTTAACTATGGCTCAAGAAGTCGCCCATATTCGCACCATCCCCACTAGCGGCGAACTTGGCGCGCTGCTCAAAGAGTCGGAACTGATTAAGTCTCTCATGCCCATCTACAACCGCCTGCTCCGCCGCAAGACAGAACTGGTCTTGGCTATTCAAAACCGCAGCCCTGAAGGCTACCCAACCGTCCGCGTCGCCAGACACGGCCAGGCCCAAATCGAGTCTCGAGTTTTGAGTTTTGAGTATCGAGTGAAAGCCGAATCTCCCGATGCGAAACTCGAAACTCTAAACTCAAAACTCCCTACAGATTCCATCGCCATGGAATCAGTAGTCGCCGTCTTCAAGTCTGAACGCGAAGCCAAAGACTCACTCTTGTCACTAGCCAAAGAGTATAAGTTATGCCACAAGTTCCTGGGGCTACAAAAAACGTCCGGAGCCTGCTTCGCTCATCAACTAGGTCATTGCTCCGGTGCCTGTGTTGGCAAAGAATTGCCCATCTCGTACGAATTGCGCTTTAATCAAGCCTTTGCCGGACTCAAGTTGCAGCGCTGGCCGTACCCGGGCCCTATTCTGGTCACCGAGCACGATCGTGATAACCTCAACCATACCAGCTTTATCATTGATCAATGGCGGATTGTCTCCGTCATCCACCAACGCGACCAAGACACCGAGACCTCCTCTCTTGATGCGACCTTTGACCTAGACCAATACAAAATCCTCCGTCAATACCTGAACAAACCCCACGCCAACACCACCGTCACCCTGCTTCAACCTCAGGACGCGATGTATATTTAGTCTGGGGAAGGGAGTTGACGAGTTGACGAGTTGACGAGTTAACAAGTTGGCACGTTGGCACGTTTGCTCGTACTGGTATTTGGATCGAAGTATGGGAACGAATAACGGAGCATAGCTTGTCCGCCTCTGGCGGAAACAAGCGAACTAACGAAATAACCAACATCTCCCTCATACGCTATAATTACCACATGCTCTCATCTCAACCCGATCCTATCGACGAAGCTATTGAAGACGCCGCCGAAGCTGGGCTACGCTATGCTAGCGATGCCACACCTGGAATTAAACGCCGGCGGCGCGGGAAAAAGTTTTATTATCTTAATCCTAAAAATCAGGAAATTACCGACGAGCGAACCCTCAAGCGGATTGCAGCTCTGGTAATCCCGCCAGCCTGGAAAGAAGTCTGGATTAGCCCTCACCCTACCGATCATATTCAAGCTACTGGTATAGATGGCCGTGGCCGCAAGCAATATAAATATCATCTTAAGTGGCGGGAAGTCCGCGACGCTAATAAGTACGACAAAATGGTCGACTTTGGCCAAGCGTTGCCTATTATTCGCCAGCAAACCGCTCGCGATCTACAATTGCCAGGCTTGCCTAAGCGCAAAGTGGTGGCTGCGGTCGTTCAATTGCTAGAAAAAACCCTCATTCGGGTTGGCAATCAAGAATACGCTCAGGATAACAAGCACTATGGTCTCACCACCATGCGCGACAAGCACGTCGATATTACCGGCCAGACCTTGCGCTTTGACTTTACTGGCAAGAGTGGTGTAGAACACGAAGTTTTGCTCAAAGACCGCCGTTTAGCCGCCATTGTTAAAAAATGCCAAGAATTGCCCGGCCAAAATCTGTTTCAATATCTGGATCCCACTGGCCAGCGCCAAACAGTGACTTCTCAGGACGTTAACACCTATTTACAGGAAACGGCCGGTCTGGAGTTTACCGCCAAGGACTTCCGCACTTGGTCCGGCACTGTCCTGGCCGCCAAAGCCTTGCAGGAGTTTGCCAAGTTTGATTCCGAAGCCCAGGCTAAACGCAATATTGTGTCCGCCATTGAAAAAGTAGCCAGCGAACTGGGCAACACCAAAGCTGTCTGTCGCAAATGCTATGTTCACCCCAATGTTCTAAAGGCCTATCTGGACGGCTCGCTGGTTGAGCAACTCCAGGACCAAGTTGACCAAAAGCTAGACCAATCTATCGAAGCATTGCAGCCAGAGGAAACCGCCGTCCTAGCCTTTCTGCGACGAGGCCTGGCAAAGAGTTAGTGGGGATACTGGTTAGTTCGTTAGTTCGTTATTCGTCTATTTCCGCCAGAGGCGGACACGAGTTACTTGGTTTATTCGTTATTCAAAGCTTCGTTATTCGATCCCGTAACTCGTACTTCGTACCTCTCCACACCATTTCTGTCATTCTCGACCCGATCGAGAATCCTTTTGCCACATGTACATAAACGTGTACGTACACGTGTACGTACGTTCACTTGCTCGAAAGTAGGTTACGGTTTCCAGTTAGCGATTAACGATTAACGATTAACGATTTACGCTTACCTTTGTTTAGCATTTGGACTCTTGCTCCTTGGCATTTAACTTACCTACTTACCTACTTGCCTACTCGTATCTTCGCTTATTTCCGCCAGAGGCGGACAGGTTCTGCTTCGTTATTCGCTCCCGCAACTCGATTCAGCTACCACTACGAGCAAACGTGCCAACCCTCGACTCCCAACTCGCCTACTCCCGTCTGCTCAACTATGCTGAGCTCGCCGGCTGTTCCGTCTCGACCTTCTGGGTCGCTGGAAGCAAGAACGAAGTAGCAAAGGCTAATAATATAAACAGTGCCGTGTAGAACAGCGAAGCTCTAATTCCGTCCACCGTGGCCTGGTGGGCAATCTTGGTCATCTCGGCCGCAACCTGTGGCGGCAAAGATGAATCAGTTTTAGATTCTCCGCCACCAAATTCAATAGCCGAGCCTTGCTGGGCGGCCGCGGCTGCAATCTGTGGCTTAGCGGATTCTGGCAAAACCTTGCTGTCAGCAATTCTATTTCCAACTTGGGTAGAGACAACACTCAGTAATACCGCCCCCAAAATAGCAGCGCCAAAGGCTCCGCCAACATTGCGCATGGTACTGTTTACTCCAGCGGCTTCGCCGGCTTGCTGGGGCGAGACCGCCGATAGGGTCAAGTTGCTTATCTGCGACATTACCAATCCCATGCCAGTCCCAAACAACGCCAATGGTCCGGCAGCTTGGTACCAGGTCGTCTCTGGTGTAAATGTCCAACGCAGCCACCATACAGCAATGGTTGTCAGCACTAGTCCAGTTTGAATCATTAACTTAGGTGAAATTTTATGAGATATAACTGCGCCTAATGGTGAAACAATAACTAAAGCAATCGAGGTAGGCAGGCCGACTAAACCAGTTTGCAGTGCGTCGTAGCCTTTAACTCCCTGCCAAAACACTGGCAGAGTAAAGAATAAACCAGTCATACCCAGCGACATGACCGTCATGGTCAGCACGCCAGTCGTAAACTGTCTGTTTTTAAACAGTCCTAACGACACCAACGGGGTCTGGCCCTGGCTCTCCACTCTGTTTTCCCACCAGGCAAACAAAGCCAGAATCAATAACCCGAGTAAAATCAAAAAAGGTACAAACGAAACGTGTCCGCCCCAGATAATTAGGTCATCAATAATAAAGTCTTTCTTCATCTCCCACCAACCATACGTCGATGCCTCGATAAAGCTGTATACAATCGCCAATAGTCCCAAGGCTGATAGCCCTACACCCACAAAGTCGATTCGGGCCTTTTCCTGCTTGTCGCGGGATTCTTTAATCACAAACGAGCACAGCAATACGACTGCGACAACAAACAAATTAATCCTAAATCCCCATCGCCAGTCAAAGTTTTTGGTTAAAAATCCACCCACAATCGGCCCAATCGCCGAAGCCGCCCCAGCCACACCACCCCAGACACCGAAGGCCAAGGCTCTGTCGCGCCCCTGGTAGGTGGTCAATAAAAGTGAGGCCGTAGCAGGCATCATTAAAGCCGCCCCCACGCCTTCGATAATAGCTTCACCAGCCAGCAACATTCCTACCGAAGTGGAAATAGACGCCACAAATGAGCCCAAGGCAAATAAGGCTGCTCCAACCAAGAACATCCGCTTCCGACCAAAAAAGTCACCCAATCGCCCACCCGTAATGGTCAGGGCGGCCAAGGTGAGTGAGTAAGCCGAAATTACCCACTGCAAGCTCTGAATATCCGTGTTTAAATCAGCAATAATGTAGCGCAGTGAAACGTTGAGAATGGTGGTATCGATAATAATAATGCCCAACGACAAAGCCAGAATAATTAATGGTGCCCACTTTTTCAGGAGGGCTAATGATGAATTAGGAATGGCAGATGTTGGCGTCTGCTCGGACGGGGTAGTAGTTGGCATAAAATTCCTTCAAAATAATTGCATAGGTAACTATAAACCCCTATGTCCAGCTTTGTATATATAGCATTAGCGCGAATTGACACCCGGCTACTTCCACAACAATTCTGCGCGTAGCGAAGAATCTTCTGTCTCTCGACGAGATACTCTTTGGAAGTGTCTGTGGTGGAAATCAGAATGATAATGCGGAGAGTAGCTGTATAATCGGCAGTAATAAAAATGCCACTTAGTCTCCGTTGAGACCAAGTGGCTAGCGAGCTGCAGCCCGGTTACCAAAGCAAGCCAAGAGCAACTTTAATTTTCACCCCACTATAGGGCGGGGAAACCAGAGTGCTCTGATTGCTATCTGTTAGGGTCGCCGTAATTCGCGGCGTCATTCCATCCAGAGCAATCAATAGCATAATGTGCCGATCTTCTGAGATCATATCGCACCTGTCCTCAGTCTGATTGGTCATGGCAATTGGCACAAATCCCGCCTCTGCGGCATCGCGAATAAATTGCCGAAACGGTTCGCGCCAAGGTCGATCCCTTTGAAGGCTCATTGCCTCTTGGTAAAGTCTTGGAAGGTCGGCAACCTTCTCTGCCTTCATCTGACTCGAATGATCATAAAGCGGCTGGGCTACATGCTTGTCCATGTTTATTTCCTCTCTCTAGCAAACAAAAGACGAACCTTACTTATACACAACTATCGGCTAATAATCAAGAGAGAAGGGCTCACATACAGACCCGCTACTGACCACAGCCCTCAAACTATCGGCCCTTCTAGCCCCCTTGCAGCCCTCCAGGACGCATTCTAGAGGCCATTTTTACGCTCAATTTAACCCTGAATTAACCGCAGCTAACCTAGGTGTAAGGAGAACCCCCACCTCGCAGGTGGGGGCGCATTGCTTCACCCATTGAACACCACTGCGCCCAGTGCTATGCTATTACTACAAGCTATCAATCTACGTTCATACATGCCCTACTATGACCCTACATCTATCTCTTAAAACTTCACCTAATCAAGATGATGACTCTACAATAGCCGCGCACTTACGCGGCTGTTTTTATGGGAGGAGGTGATATATATGAATAAAATTTATACTGGAATCGTAACCTTAGTAGCGCTCGTAGCTCTAGTTTCGAGCACTGCTTATGCTGCGTTTAACTCCAATGTTACATTTACTGGAGTGACATTAGGCGCCGCGACAGCAGGGCTTAGCGTGGAGATTGCCGGAGACATCTTTACTGGCACAGTACCAATCGATGATACTGTAGACACTTTGGTGCCTGGAGAAATCAAGACTGCGCCCTTCAAGCTGAATAATACTGGCGATGTTGACTTTAACTTGTATGTTCAGACGGGAGCAATCGGTGGAACCACTGCCCTCGGTGACTTAATTAAAGTACAGATTTCAACTGCTGATGATGCGCATACTAGCGGTTGGTATACTCTGAACCAACTTCAGACCAAGCGTTCACTGAATGATGTGGTGCTGGGTGCAGACTCATCGCGCAACTATAAGGTATCGTACTATCTTGATGGTAGTGCGCCTGACTCTGTTGCAGGAACAGATATTATCTTTAATATTTCACTGCTCGGAGAACAAAGCCTTTAAGACATACAGGCTTGTCGGAAGCGCAAAGAAATTTGCGCTTCCCATCAAGCCTCTAAGGATACAGCTTTTGGGATGACAAAGTATGGATAGTCAACAAAACTCAAAACTAAAAATAGTAATAAAAACCCTGGAATGGGTGCTGTTTCTAGCTTTAGTTGCTGTAATGGTGATTTTGGCATCGCCACTTTTACCAACTAAAAACTTTGCCAGCTTTTATGCCGTGGTAAGTGGCTCTATGGAGCCGACTATTCCAACTGGAGCCATAGCTTTGGTTACAGCAGCTGATACCAAAGATTTATCTTCCGGCCAAATTATTGCATTTGAATCGCCTAATAACCCACAGACTACAATAATGCACCGTATTAATAGTGTGCAGAAGTCAGATAATTCGGTTATGTACCTAACCAAAGGGGACAATAACGAGGCTATAGATTCCTGGTTTATTTCTCCCGCACAAATAAAAGGGATATACCAGTTTAATATTCCACTGGTTGGTTATGCGGTGACCTGGATAAAGGCGCCGATTGGTTTTGCCATTGCTATTGGCATCCCTGCCTTGCTCATCGCTATTCTGCAAATCCGCAAGATTAAGCAAGGGATTAACGAAGAGGTGGAAAAGCGGACTCGTAAGGCGTTGCAAAATTCGGATCCAGGCTCGGGCTCCAGCTCCAATACTTCGCGCCTACCTTCTATTGCTGTGGCAATCATTCTTTCAGCTTCCATGATTATGGCTACAGCCTCGCCAGTCCAAGCCTTGTTTTCGGCTCAGGTAACGGCAACGGGACTCACTTTATCCGTGGCCGACGACGGTTCGCAATCTCACTTTCCTTGTGGCATTGTTATCTGGAAAGTTCATTGGTATCAAATTAATCATATCTACCGCTTAGCTTGGATTGAGCTGCGCAACATTAACCATCACCACGTTGACCTAGGTAATTGGTATTTTGACCAGTCGTGGCGGCATAAAAAAATTACATTCCCTCATCACGCTGCTATAAAAGCCAACAGCACCTATACGATTGTAAATAGTGATTGGAATACTATAGAGACTCAGGACAAGCCGGCCCAAACGGATTTGACGCTGCCGCTCGACCAACTAAACATTCAAGCCACTGACACCACTGCCTTTACCCTCAACCAATCTAACCACCAACTCGTTGACCAAATGCCCATGCCCAACAGCCAGCAGTGGCACTCTAGCCACTTTGACCAGCACTCTCACCACCATTTCCCCTTCTGGCGCGGTTGGTGGATTCGTCCTGTCCTTTTCTGCGGCTGGTGGAACCCCTGGCCCATGCCCACCATGCCCGACTTCCCGCCGGTCTTCCCCTTTAACACGTTGCAAGCCACGCCATCCCCAACTCCCGTAACTGCCGCCCCAACCGCGACTCCTACTCCTGTTCCGACAAGTGTCGCCATCCCCACTCCGACGCCACTGCCGACCGTGAAGTCTGCCACCCCCAGCGCCACAGGAGTGGTCAATCTGTCACTCCCATAAACGATCCTCAAATTCACAATGTTCATCTAGTCAAATAAAGTAGCGTGACCTTTAGGTGAAGGTGTGTGCAAGCTCGCTATCTTTGATACATGCTTGCCTATTGACAAGCAGGACGGTCGAAGATGTACATTTAATGTATGTAGTTACAATAATACTATAAAAAAAGGGTAGTACAAAAAAGTATAGAAAGTGTTATTCTATATGTTAAAAACATTATGCGTCGCAGCCCTTGCAATAGTTCTAATGGTAGCCGGTGTAAACATTCTTCGACCTTCACAGGCTGCCGGAACAAATCTTGTGCCCAATCCATCCGTGGAAACGGTTAGTGCAGACTCCAATCTGCCAGCCAGATGGAAAACTGGAGTATGGGGAACCAACTCCACCACGTTTGAATACAACAAGGCAGATGGGCATGATGGCACTAAGAGCCTTACTGTGCGCATGGACAGCTACACCAACGGTGATGCTAAGTGGTATTTTACCCCAGTTGTTGTGACGGGCGACACGCAGTATACGTATAGCGATTATTACAAATCCTCCACCCCAACGTATTATGTAGTCCAGTACAAGGACACAGCGGGCAAGGTAAGCTATGTTGAACTTGGACAGGCTCCGACCAGCTCAAACTGGACCAGGGGTGAAGTTACCTTTACGACTCCGGCCAATACTGGTCACGTCAGCATGTTCCATTTGATTCGGTCGGTAGGTAGTCTGCAAATTGATTCAGCAAACTTGTCCACTGGTGCGAACCCAACGCCTACGCCCACCCTGACTGTCACACCAACGCCTACTCCTACTCCGACGGCAACCCCTACCTCCACACCCACTCCCACCCCTACCCCCACTCCATCTGGTAATCTAATTGGAAACAATTCAGTAGAAACACCAAAATCTGGTACGCCTACCATGCCTAACGGGTGGTCTACTGACTCTTGGGGCTCAAATACTCCTACCTTCGATTATGTAGCCGAAGGACACACGGGCACACATTCAGTTAAGGTATCTATCTCTAACTATGGCTCGGGCGATGCTAAATGGTTCTTTAATCCTGTCAACGTCTCGGCCGGTACAACCTACACCTTCCAAGATTACTACAAGTCAGATGTTGTTAGTCGGCTTGTACTGACATACAAACTCACCACAGGACAGACGCAGTATGTTGAATTGGCCACTGCTCCAGCCGCCGCCAACTGGACTTTGTACGAGGCCACATTTATAGCCCCAGCCAATGCTAAGAACGTTACCGTTTACCACTTGCTTTCACGCAATGGATATCTGCAGACCGATTCATTCTCACTGGCACCAGCGAGTAACGTAACGCCTACTCCTACTCCGACTCCTACGCCTACCCCAATCCCCACCCCAACCCCAACGCCTACCGCTACGCCCACACCTACGCCTACGCTGACCCCAACTCCCACCTCCACGCCTACTCCTACCCCTACCCCTACACCTACTCCGACTCCAACACCGACTCAATCAACTAACTTAATTGCTAATAGCTCGGTTGAAACGGCTAATGGGACTGCACCTGCGGGTTGGTCATCAAATGCCTGGGGCAGCAATACGCCTACCTTCGAGTATGCAACCAATGGTCAGGAGGGTGCTCGGAGCCTTAAGGTAACGATATCAGGCTACACCGATGGTGACGCTAAATGGTTCTTTAGCCCGGTTGCTGTAACGCCTAATACCGCCTACACCTTTAAGGACTACTACAAATCGACAGCGCAGAGCTATGTAGTTGCTGCCTACGGTATGAGCGATGGGTCGATTAAATATGTAGACCTGAAAGATGCTCCTGCCAAAGCTAACTGGACCCAATACCAGGACACATTTACTACGCCTGCTAATGTTAAAACTGTAACTATATACCATTTGCTCTCAGCCAACGGCACCCTGCAGACTGACAACTTCTCAATGGAACTCGCTCCGCCAGAGCCAACTCCAGTCATTACTAACAACGTCCCTAATGCGTCAGTTGAACAAGCCAACTTGGCCAACACGGCTCCAGTAGGCTGGTCTACTAACCGATGGGGTACGAATACTGGATCATTCCAGTATCTGACAACCGGGCACACTGGCTCTCGCAGCATTAAAGTAACCATGGATACATACACTGACGGCGACGCCAAATGGTTCTATGATCCTCAGCCAGCCCTGCCTAATAAAGAATATCTGGTAACTAACTACTACCAGTCCGATGTAACTACTTCGGTTGTAGTCCGGTTTGATAATACTGACGGCAGCGTCATCTACAGCACACTTCGCAACGCTAACCCAAGCACAGGATGGGCCAAATATTCAGACTCATTCACTACTCCTGCGAATGTGGCAACTATCACTATTTACCACATCATTACGGGAGTAGGCTTCCTGATTACCGATGACTACTCGATTACTTCTTACTCACCAACCGGATTTAATCGGGCATTACTCACCCTAACCTTCGATGATGGTTGGGAAGATAATCACCAGAATGTATTGCCCATACTTAATCAGTACGGCTTCAAATCGACTCAGTTCTATGCCACTCAGTTTATTGAAGGGACTGGAGCTGCCAATGAGCAAAAGATTCGCGACTTCTATACCTCGGGGCATGAAATCGGTTCTCATACCGTCACTCATCCCGATATGACTTCGCTATCTCAAGCCCAACAGGAGTACGAACTGGACCACTCAAAGACCTATCTGGAAAGCATTATTGGCCAAGGCACGATTATTAACTTCGCTCTGCCGTATGGCCTGTATGATGGCACAGTCATCAATAATATCCAGCAGCGCTACCATTCTAACCGAACTGTGGATGAAGGATTCAACTCTAAGGATAACTTTGACCAGTATCGCTTAAAGGTACAAAACATGTTAGTTGGGACTACCCCGGAACAAGTGGCTGGCTGGATTGCCGAAGCTCAACGGGACAATACCTGGCTCATTCTGGTCTATCATCGCGTGGGTCAAAACCCTGAATCGTATGACACTTATCCCGACGCTTTTATTCAAGAGATGGCTAAAGTTCACGATTCTGGAATTACCGTCAAAACGATGCAGCAAGCTCTCGACGAGGTTATTCCTCAGCTATAAGGATAACAACACCCACTTACTGCTCCCCCAGATGTATAATCGACAACGCTGCGCCCATTCTTAAGCGAAACAGCACGCTTTCTTTTGTCCGCTTAACGAATATAGCAGTGTCTGAAATTAATTCCCCAACAGACTTATTTTAAATCAAATGAGGTCCTTCTTGTTTCCAACTAGACAATGAGGATGCAAGAAATGTTTATTCCCTTGCATCCTCACTTGGTCCATAAGACGCGCTATCTATTGCGTCCGCAGGCTGCCGATAAGGTTATGATTTATCGCTTGACCGCCATTCGCTCGATGCGCGTTGAGCGAGTGTGCGACCAGTGGTAAGCACGGTGATCAGTACTGCCGCAATCAAAATGATGTAGACAGTCTGAAGCGTGCCGGAAATTCCAGCAGCTGCTAATCCAGCCATAGGTCCGGCGCCAGTTACCGGCAAGGAGCTGGCAGAGAGGTACCTCATTGTCTTTCTCCTACTTGTGAGGTACAAAAGTCAACCGTCCCCGTAAATTTCCTCTCCTTTCGCCCGTGTTTTTAAGGGGCACTAAAAACAAGAGAAATATCTACAGTTATAGATATTGTCTCAACGGTGTGTCCAAGCTGCTAGCTTGGAAATCCTCCTCACGAGGAAGATTTCCCAACCAGTAGATTTAAGTTTTAAGCGGTTTTAGTTGGAGCCTAAAATATCAATATTACTGAGACAAGTGTAGATAGCCAGATCATTTTTGCCTTCAATTT
Source organism: uncultured Candidatus Saccharibacteria bacterium (assembly GCA_964536215.1). Classification (GTDB taxonomy): domain Bacteria; phylum Patescibacteriota; class CAZHWT01; order CAZHWT01; family CAZHWT01; genus CAZHWT01. Next base: position 57,385 of record CAZHWT010000003.1, on the reverse strand, counting down.
CACACTAACTCCAATCACTTAGCTGTTATATGGCTACAACTTCCTAACCTATTCCTTATCCCTGCCCGAGACCGGGGACAGAAGTGTACTGATCTTCTGTCCCAGTGCTACAGGTGAATATAGTCGTCTACTGCTCAACCTGACGATCCTGTGAGGAGGACCGATTGGCACTGCAGTAAATAGACTTTGCCAGACTGTGCCCTGAAGTGACGTTCTACCACCGCCCTCGACGATTGGTTATAGCGTGGTAGTAGGAAATATAGTAAATAATGTCATCCCAGAAACCATACAGCAGCGTAGGAATGATGGTCAGGGACAACAGTCGGGTAAGTTTGGGGATGTGGCGGAGGTATTTAAGATCGGGCACATACAGGGCCCAAGTTAGAAATACCATACCAGCCAGCATGATGGTTGAGAACTTGCTCCAGTCGAACGAAATGCCCGGGCTAAATAACAATAGCAACGGGATAGCGATAAACGCGGCAAACTTGCACAGGCTGCCAAACAGTTGGACCAGCTCCCAGCCGACGTCATGACGGATTTCGGGCGCCAAGCGTCGGTGGATAATTTCTGTTGTGGAGCCACGGTACCAGCGTAGTCGTTGGGCAAACAGGCCACCACGACCAAACAGTCGGATTGGCACGTCTGTTTCTGCCCACATATGCTGACCCGCCAGACACAAGTATCCGGCTGCCCTGACATCGAGAGTCAGGGTGTAGTCCTCAACCTCAGATGCCGGGTCGAACACTATTGGATCGCCGTTAGTCTGCCGACGCAATGCCACTTGCCGTAGTGCTTGTGCTCTGTACAGAGTGAAGGCGCCGGCCATTACCTTTACCCTGCCGGACTTAGTAGCCCGCGTAGCATCAGTAAAGCCGTACTCAAATGCTTGAGCCAACCATACCAGGTACTCCCATTTGGTTGGCACTGCATCAGGTGGTCGTTCTCCGCACTCGTGAAACGGCTTAACCCCGCATCGAGAGCACAATCCTCCCAACTGTGAGTTATTGGAAAACTCTCGGAGAGCTTCCTCGATAATATTCAAAGACACTTTGGTGTCGGCGTCCATTTCACCAATGATTACTGTGTCATCAAGTGAAATGTCGCGAAGCGCAAAGTTGAGGGCTCCGGATTTTTTGTGCTTGTTCTCGGTCATAGTGAGAACTTTCAATCCAGGGAAGTCGGGTTGCATGGCCGATGCAATAGCGGCGGTTCGGTCGTGCGAGTTGTTTATGATAACAATCGTTTCGTCGGGCCGACGCGTTTGACGGTTGAGCGATTCCAGGGTGTCGTAGATGTGCCGCTCCTCGTTGCAGGCCGGAACCAACATAATAACGTATGGTTGCTGTACGTTGCCATTGATTGGCCTTTTCAGCAGATCGGGTGACATGGTGTTCTCCTTGTTGGTTGTTAAGGTACAACAGCGCCTGCATACGATTGTTAGTGTCCAGTACGACGTACTTCGTATGCTACTAAAAATAGTAGCATATAGAAATTACTGTTGCAAAAGCAAAAAGTGGCACTATAGGATTTGTGCTATACCAACACGTTACAACACTTGTATAACTAACTCCGATAGCAACAAGTACTAAAAAAAGTACATTGCAACGGTAATCTTATAGTGAAGAAAAAACAGTGAATACCAACGTAACATCAGTATTGGCTAGTAGCAGCTCAGGGTAAGCTGAGTGGATGTTTGATTACATAGGCGATCTGTAGTAGACGAGTTGGTTATTGGGAGTGGTGTAGAAGCTTTAGGAATGAGCCGCCTGTCCGTCGGGTTGCCAGCATCGCTTAAATTGTATACTATACAACATTGATGTATAGAAATCTTATACAACTAGTACAACCGTACAAAACCTTCCTAGCCTCATCCATGTTGGTGCTGAGCGGATCTGGCGTGGTTAACGTGCTTAATTATATCTTTAACCTGGCCATGAGTCGTATGCTCACGCCGGCCGATTTCGGTGCGGTAGCCTCACTATTTAGCCTTTTTACCATCCTAACCGTTCCTGCCACCACCATTACTACCTACGTCTCCCGCTTTGCTGCCCATGCCCAGTCTAACGGCAATCCTGCTCATATTGCCGCGCTATACCAGTGGTTGTTATCCAAAATCTGGCTCGTAGGAGCCATATTTTGCGCTGTCATGGTCGCCCTTAGCCCATTTATAGCCGCCGCTCTCAAAGCTGGCCTATTACCAGTAATTATTTTTGCCGCCTGCTTGCCCATATCTCTGATTGGCTCGCTCAATACCGGCCTCCTTCAAGGTCTGCAAGTCTTTGGCCGCAACAGTCTATTATTAGTTGGCTCGACTCTGGCTAAAATTATTTTTGCGGTGGGGCTAGTTTGGGCCGGCTATGCTGTGGCGGGCGTGATGGCGGGATTGTGGCTCAGCATAGTTATAACCGTGGCCGCTGGTTGGTGGTTGGCTCGCCGGCTACTGCTTTCGCCAGATACTACGGTCAAATCCTGGTGGCCCGAACTCGTCGCTACCGGCGTGCCCGTCCTCATCGCTTCCCTCTGCTTGGCCGCCATGACCAATGGCGACATTCTGATTGCCAAATATTTTCTCTCCGAACATGAGGCGGGCTTGTACTCTGGCTTGTCGGTCATGGGTCGCACCATTAATTATGGCGCCTTGGCCTTGCTAACGGTCATGCTGCCCCTCATTGCCGGCACCAACAATAACAGTCTAGCCTACCGTGGTCGACTCCTACGTATTTCCCTCCTTGGCGTGACCATCTTATCTTTCCCGTTCTTGCTCCTTTTCTGGCTCTTGCCTGAGTTAGCTGTATCCCTACTGGTCGGCGCGCAATACTTGGCGATTGCTCCAGTCTTAGGCTGGTACAGCTTGGCTATGCTGGGCATAACCGTCGCTACTGTTTTTGTCCAATATTTTGTGGCCATCCACCACAAGCAGTTTCTTTGGATAGCTGCCGCAGGCGTTCTATTGCTATTAGCCGCTCTCAGCATCTGGCACAACTCTATCGATGCGCTCACCTACACCTATACCATCGCCGCTTGGCTCTTAGTCGCCGCCCTAGCCATCTGCTACCTAAAATACCCCCACGGCTCCAAGCCTATTAGCCTGGAAGAGGTTAAAGGTTAAAGGTTGAAGAGGGAGGAGAGGTGGGGTTTATCGCTGTATTGTTTTTAGAGTGAGAAGCGGATTTATGAACTAGGAATCCAGAATTAAGGACACAAAAACAACATTTATTCGTACATTCGAGTATTCGCAGGAGGATAAATCATGAAAACAATTTCCGTCATCGTCCCCGCTTACAATGAGCAAGACAATTTGCCACTCTTTTACACAGCCATCACCAAAGTTTGGCAATCACGGCTAAAAAAGTACACCCTGGAGATCATTTTTATTAACGACGGAAGCCGTGACCAGACTCAAGAGATTATCGAAGCATTGGCCGCTAAAGATGCTCGGGTTAAAGTAATCGAGCTATCCCGCAACTTTGGCAAGGAAGCGGCTACTACTGCTGGTTTGCATTTAGCCACTGGGGATGCGGCCATGATGGTCGACGCCGACCTGCAGCATCCCCTGGAACTAATCCCCGAATTTGTCGACAAATGGCAGCAGGGTGCTGACGTGGTAGTTGGCATTCGTCGCAGCAATAAAAACGAAGGCGTGATTAAAAAGCAGGGTTCACGTATTTTTTATCGCCTGCTCAACATGCTTAGCGAAACCCGCATCACTCCCCACGCCACTGACTTTCGTCTGATTAACCGCTATGTTTTAGAGACCTACAAACAATTCTCCGAGCACAATCGCATGACGCGGGGACTATTGGACTGGCTAGGTTTTAAGCAAGCCTATGTCGACTACGACGCCAGGGCTCGTCATGCCGGCGTCCCAGGTTATACCCACTTTAAGTTATTCCAATTAGCTCTATCCTCCTTTATTGCTCACAGCTTGTTCCCGCTCCGCTTTGCCATGTATCTGGGCGTCATTACCACCATTGTTGCTCTGCCGCTCGGTATCTTTATCCTGTTTGAAAAATATGTCTTTCACGACCCCTGGGACCTTAATATTACTGGTTCAGCTACTCTTGGCGTATTTACCATGTTTTTTATCGGTCAGGTCCTCTTCTGCCTCGGCCTGATGGCCCTCTATATTGGCCAAATCCACACCGAAACCGCCAACCGACCACTGTACGTTGTCCGAAGGACAATTAATCTAGAAAATAGAAAATAGAATCCGCCAGAGGCGGACAGGTCTAGAATCTAAAACCTTCAACCCATAACCACCCTATGCCACCCACCACCCACCCCTATTCGCCCCGCCAAGGTCGGAACTCACCACCCGCCACCAAGCCCAAGCGCTTGTTGTGGCTATCCTGGAAAGACCGCCACCATCCCCTAGCCGGCGGCGCTGAAGTGGTTACCGATCAACTATTAACCCGTCTGGCTGCCGATGGCTGGGAAGTTATGCTATTAACGGCTCGGTATCAAGGTTCTGGTCCCGAGCAGTCACTTCACGGCTATCGCATTATTCGTCGCGGTAACCGCCTGACCGTCTATTGGCAGGCTTTTCGCTACTATCGACAACACCTACTCAACTGGCCGGATATAGTTGTTGATGAAATGAATACCATCCCCTTTCTAGCCAAGTGGTATGTCAAACAGCCACATCTGCTATTCGCTCATATGCTTTGCCGGGAGATTTGGCTTCATCAAATGCGCTTTCCGTTTAGCTGGCTTGGCTTTCTGCTTGAACCGCTCTACCTCAAGCTCTTGTACCGCCAGCCCGTCATCACCATTTCTCAATCCACCAAGGATGACCTTATTAAGTTCGGCTTTTCGCCCTCAGACATTCATATTATCTCCGAAGGAATTGAACTCGAGCCGGTGAAAGTCTTGACAGCTAAAGCTTGGCAAGAAGCGTCCAGCGTCCAGTTTCAAGCGTCCAGAGATAAAAATATAGGCAGCAAGGCAGCAAGAGTGCAAGGCAGCAAAAATATCAAAACTACCCACCACTCACCCTTGTCCGCCCCGCCAGGAGCGGAACCTGCTACTCACCAACCAACCCTGTTATTGCTGGGCAGTCTGCGCAAAATGAAACAACCAGATCAAATAGTCAAAGCCTTTGAAATTGCCAAACTTTCTATTCCCAGCCTGCGTTTAGAAGTGGCGGGCGCGGCCGATGATGCCTATGGTCAGCAAGTAGTTCGCTCACTAAAAACATCGCCCAACTCTGCTGACATCGTCTATCATGGCCGGGTTAGCGAGAATCAGAAACTGCAGCTCATGCGCGACTGTCATGTTATTTGTGTGGCCAGCCTTAAAGAAGGCTGGGGCTTAATTGTTACCGAAGCTAACAGCCAAGGCACTCCAGCCATCGCCTACAACGCCGATGGGTTGCGCGACAGCGTCCGCCACCAGCAGACGGGTTTACTTACTGTAGCTACTACCCCCGAGGCCATGGCTGAGCAGATTGTCTGGCTATTCAATCACCCCAGCCAATACCAAGCCATGCGCCAGGCTGCTTGGCAGTGGAGTAAGCAAATCACCTTTGACCGCAGTTATGCCCAATTTAAGCAAATCATTGCCCAACCGCTTTACTCATTCAAACAGAGCAAAAAGCTCAAATTTTAAAACGTAAAACCACGAGGCTAAGCTTACATAATTATTCGTCAGTTCGTCTATTCGTGATTAGTCAAACTATAAACCAGGAACTATAAACCCCGATTTTATCGGAGTAAACGACGAACCATACCCTCATCATCAATCTTCCAAGCTGCCGTATTCATCATTGCATGATATAGTGATATGGTCATGTCTAAGTTTTCTCGTACGTGTATTGGCGGAGCCATTGTTGGTGCGGTACTTATGCATCCACCAACTGTATCAGCTGGAATACTAAACTGCCTACCGTTTATTTCCCATTGCGATAAGGTTAGGTCAAAATCTACGCCCACCCCTACGCCTACCGCTGCCTCAAAGGTTTGGCGGGTTGGCAAAAAGGTGTTTGATTCTTACGATCAGGCTCAAGTTGCCCTTCAAGCTAAATTAGCCAAAGATATAGACACTATTTTTCGAACTTTATTAGGGCGCCTACCTACTGATCAAGAAAAAGCTCAGGTTGCCAAAGGTATTACCGTCGACAAAGGCTATACCATGCCGGATTTAACTAATAAAGCCATTCAGGTAACCCAAACCGAGCCCACTCCAGAGCCAACCAAAGTGCCGCAGCCATCTCTAGCGGCTACGCCACTACCCACGGCTACCACGCTAGCCGCTCAAGCTACGCCTCCACCAACCACACCATCGTCACCGCCGCCCTCTCCCACCGCCGTGCCAACTTCGCCAATGGAATCAACCTCCAATACGGCCATAGCCTCAGTCAAAGCCAAAGGCTTTGGTTTTGGCAGTCTGGCCACCGCTGCCATTTTGGTCGCTGTCTTCGCCCGCCCCCTCTATCGCCTCTTCCGTCCAGAGGAATAAGTACGTACACATGTACGTACACGTGTACGTACCTCCGTAACCAGCTCACTCTCTCGTTAACCCTATTAATCCCATAGTTTGCATTTTGAGCGTCCGAAATGTATACTCTTGGCATCTCAACCGGAGAGCTTGATCAAACATAAAGGAGAGCGGGCGTGAGTGTGGAACAACAGGCTGAGACAGTGGTGGACCAGAGGGTTAATTTGTCACCGGCCATAAAGAAGGTCCTCGGCGTTAAGCACACGTTTAGTCAGATACCTGCCGACGAGTGGTTGCGAGATGCCGGCATCCAAAGTGGTAAAAATGGCCGTGTAGAGCGAACGGGCCGGATCCGCCACCGTACACGGATAATCCTATATCAGGCAGAAAAGCCAGATATTGTGGCCGTCTTTGACTCGGTAATCCCTCCCGTTAGCATAGCAGACCAGTTTTTTATTCGCGACCACACCTTGTGGCGGCGTAAGGTACTACTCTTCAGCTCTGTCGGTGTCACAATCTCCCAGTTGGGCACGACACCCACACAAGCTAGTCAACATTGGACGAATACTCTTCAAGCGCTCTTGGAGATGGGTGATATGCCAGTGGGCACAGGGGTATTCCCTGAACTAAGGAACCTGCATATTATGTCCAATGAGCAGGCTACCAGATTGGGGGTCAGTACTAGCGCCCTTGGACTTCTCATAACCCGATCAGAGTATGAGGAGCTTATGGCACCATTCCGCGTCGAGCCGCCGTCAATAGTCCTCGATTAGTTGAGCTCGCACTCTAACAGTGTGTACAAAAAGGAGGCAGTCATGGACGTCCTGTCTGGCGAACCTATCCAGTTATCGGCTGGGGTATGTAAGCTGGTCGATCCGCAAAGACCGGTCAAACGATACTCGCTATCCGCACTAGAGGAAGCTCCCTGGTTTTCGCATGGCTTGGATGGTAGTATTCGCATAACCGGCCGTTGGCGCAAGAAGGTAGAGATTTGCCTGGAGGAGGAAAGTCGCAATCCGGTTGTGGCTAGGCAGACATTTGACCCCAATATTCAACTAGTTGGATTGCAGGATTTCTATGTCTACCAAAACAAACTCTGGGGTGTTGGTCAGGTTGCCATCGTGCCCGGGTTTGGCCTGTCATTTTACCGGAAAGGTATCAAAGACAACCTGGCTGAATATCGCTGGTATGAGCTTATGGAGCAAGGTATGGGGCTGCAACCTGCACCCATCAATCTATTGGGTCAGGATCTGATCCTTCTCGAGGCTTTGCCGGGGCACGTTCAGCTGCCATCGGTTCATTCTTGCAGAACGCTGGCCCTCCGAGAAGAATGGGACAGCGCTGTGCGGACTATGTCGCAACTAGGCGAGGTAGTCAGTCTAGACTTCTAGCGCTTATGGACGCAATGTTCTCATTGCGTCCATTCTTTTTCCCTCTCTTCCTCACCCACCCTCTTTCCTTAGAGTCTAACTCTCTTCAGTAGTTACAACACAGGTTGACACAAAACATGACAATTATGTATGCTAGTTAGGTGATAAATAAATATACAACTAAATGTATATTTACAGTCATTCTGCAGCACTTCGATACATCTCAGCACAGGTTGTGCTATAGAGCCCCATTGCGCTTATTCGCACATGTGCGTCATTCGCCTCAAAATAGCAACAGTCGTATGAGTAATTAGCATGTTAGCGAATTAGCATAGATTCGTAGATTAGTAACTTTATGGCAGCAAATCCAAGCAACCAATAACTAATAACCACTATGACTCCCCTAGTCTCAATTATTATCCCCACCAAAAACTCCGCAGAATTCCTGGCCGACTGCCTGCAGTCAATTCTGGCTCAAGCCTACCCCAGCATCGAAACCATCGTCGTCGATAACCACAGTACTGACCGCACGCTCAGCATCGCCCAAGCCTACGCCGACAAAGTATTTACCCACGGCCCTGAACGCAGCGCGCAACGTAATTACGGGTCCAAACAAGCCAAAGGACAGTATGTTTTGTTTATAGATAGCGACATGGTCTTGAGTGTAAACGTTGTTGGCGATTGTGTTGCTACCGCCCAAAGTCTAAGCAAAGGCGATGCTTGGTTTGGTGGGATAGTAATTCCCGAAGAGTCCTTTGGACAAGGCTTCTGGGCTAAGTGCAAGCAGCTAGAAAAAAGTTTTTACGTTGGCGTAGATTGGATGGAAGCGGCCCGCTTTTACGACAAGAATATATTTGACCAAGTAGGTGGATGGAATGAACAGATGATCAGTGGCGAAGACTGGGACTTGTCTCAGCGCGTCCAGCACATGGCAAAACTGGCTAGAATCAAATCCCCCATTTACCATAACGAAGGCAAAGTTACCCTTATTCAAACGGTAAGAAAGAAGTACTTTTACGCTAAGCACTTTAGCCGCTACAAGCAAGTAAATGGTCATTCTGTAGTCATCTCTAATCAGATGAGCCCTCTTGCACGATACTCTCTCTTCATCAAGCAGCCGCATCGATTATTTAAAAACCCACTAATTGGCACTGGTATGCTGGTCATGAAAACCGGTGAGTTTACCGGTGGAGCTATTGGATATGGCAGCCAGAAACTGAGCGGAGGTTTTGACTAAGCTAATGTTGTTAGACTTGCTTAAGTCAAAAGAACTAACCGAACCGCTGGTGATAGGGTATTACGGTGGTGGCAACTATGGCGATGAGTTGCTCTTAGAAACACTCTCCCTACTCTTTAGGCAAAATGACATAACAAAGGTGTCTGTTTACTACCAACAGCCACATCGATATTTGACATATCACCACAACTTCGATTTTACCATCGTTGATGGTGGTAAAAAGTGGTCCACCGTCAAGCAGATATTGCGGAGTAAGCAGATCGTAATTGGTGGAGGCGGGCTGTGGGGCCTAGATTTTAATTGGTCGATATTCTTGCTATCCGTTCTCCTCTATTTCTACTCGGTCGTGCTCAGACGGCCGGTGTATCTAGTTGGTGTGGGCTACTACTCCTCCACCACTAGAATTGGAAGAATATCTGCTTGGATAGCAGCTAAAGCCAGCAAGTTAATTCTGGCCAGAGATCAGGAAACCTACGACAACTTTGCTAAATGGTCCCCTCATGTTGAGTTGGATATGGATATCAGCTTTTATCTGCCTAAGATCGATTTATCAGCATATGCTGGCGAGGCAGACGAGCTAGCTCTGCGGTTCAAGCTGGATGAGCCTAAAACAGTGATTGCGTTACGTCGTTTTCAATCGAAGCACCAGAACACTTACGCACAGCTAATCGTCGACATTGTGGCGGAAACACCCAATATAAAATTTGTCATTATTATGCTTGAGCCAAACGAGGTAGATCCCGAAAGCTATGCACGGCTACAGCATTTGCAAAGGGCTCATGATAACGTTAAATCTTTGGAATTTAACTACAATCCACTTGCCTTATACGTGCTCTGCAAGAGACATCATCGTCAACTCAGGCTAATAGCTCCACAATACCATGCCATTATTACTGCCCTTCAGAACGACCTCCCCTTTTTGCCTATCTGCTACGACAATAAGGTTGCACAGATTCTAGCAATGCACAACATCACGCCAATCGCCATCAAAGACGTGAATGGTCAGATGATCAAGTCCTTTCTCGATAAGTAACACTGCTTATGTTATTCCTGTCTGCTGGAGATTTTATTTTTCCCTTTAACTTTTCTATATATTGGGCAAAGCAGGTTTTTTTGTGGTCGTTTCAGAACGGTGCAGTCAATCTAGATGGCATTATTCGCATCTTCTCTAAATCGCCTTTATTGCTTCCCTACATGGTAAGTGGCAATGTCGCCGCATCGTACGCGTACATCTTTTTAACCTTAGTCATCTGTTTTATTGGTTTATATAGCTTTCTGGGTTACTTTTTTCGATCGTACTCAAAACTGTTAAAAGTAGCCGTAGCCTTGTTCTTTGCGGTTAACCCAATTTTTCTAGGTAACTTTGCTAAAGCAGGCCTAACTATTGCCGTAGCTATGCTGCCATTAATGCTGGTGCTAACAGATCTACTGGTGCGCCGTCGGCAAACGTGGGCAATAGTGCCATTGGCTATTACCATTAATATCTCATTTATTCATCCATTTACCTTAGCTATAAACCTGTGCATAGCCTTCATGTATGCTTTAATAATCGTATGCTCGCGGGCTACTTCGTTCAAAGATTTTGTCAAAGCTGGTAGCCTGCTGTCGCTGGTAACTATATTGCTGCATGCTTACGTGATCCTGCCGGTCGCGGCTATTGGATCGCTAAGCAAGACCACCTTGCTCCAGTCGTTTGAAGAGCCGCCAGATTTTACCAATCTTATCTATATTGCCAACACTGGTAATATTCTTACCTCGCTGACCTTATCCAAGGATGTACTCAAAGACTTCAACTTCTTTGCTGACGGCCTTGCAGGCTATTATGTCGCCAGTTTAATTTTGCTTTATGTCATTATTGGGTGGGTATATTGTCTAAAATATAAGCAATTATCCCTAAGACAAAAGCAATTAATTGCTGTATCAGCCGCAGTTTTTTTAGGGCTATCTCTATTAGCCACTGGCACATTTTTAAATGTAGATAAAGCAATCAAATTTATTATCGAATTACCGGGCGGCTGGTCGTTTAGGTCACCCTTAAAATGGCAGCTCTATCAACCATTCTTTTTATGCATCATTATCGTCGTCTTAGCAGCTAAGGTGGTCTCCACCAAAGCTAACTATCTGTTGGGGGGCATCGGGGTGGTTATTTTTGTTGGTATGAATGGGTATATTGCCCAGGATGTTTACGCTAAATTGCTAGCCCCGCGTCATGTGCACTATTTCCAGTCACTGGTCAACATAGACATGGAACATAAACGGTTGCTCCAAATAAGCAACAAAGATTGCCCATCGTTGTACAAGAAGAATCCTGACGCAAATATAGAGTTTAATCAAATTATTTCTTCTAAAAATGTTCAAGTAACCAGCATCAACTCTGATCAACGTGATTTTATAAATTTAAGCGATTATGATTTTCTGATCAGCTGTTCTCCAGAAGAGCTAGCCGGATACCGTCTCCTCCATAACTATCCGGATTTTAATATGTCTATTTTTGCTGCCACCAATCAGCAGCCGTTCGTACGAGCAACCACGGCTCTATTTGCCAGCAATAATCTCTTAGATCAATCCGGCAAGAAAGCGCTTGTAGAGTCAGTGCTGCATCAAAAATATAACTTTGTAACGGATAAAGATAGTCAGTATCAGGTAATTAGCCTATTCAGTGGTCTAAGTAGGCAGAATCTGGATCTCATCAACAATCAGATAGTTTACCCGCTTACAATACCCCCAGCCCACTTCAGAAACCTGCATACATATACTAAAAATGATGCCGGGCAATTTAATGAAGTCGCCGTCGCCGATGCCAAGCCCTTACACATCACAAATCAGGACAATCTGACACAGTATAGTTACTCTACTTCTCATCCAATCAAGAATAGTATTCCTGAGGCATCATTTGAAAATAAGCTTTGGAATGACAAGGTGCAAGACTGCTACAACTACGACAACAGGCCAGACATAAGCATGACTCAGTCTGACGAAAGCATAGATGGTCAATATGCACTCCAACTCTCCGCCAGAAGACATACCGCATGCTCATTTACCTCGGTGCCTGTAACGCCTTCGGCACGTTATTTGTTTAACATCAGCTTTAAAACTAATGATACCGGCGACAAAGCTGGGTACACAATTAAGTTTAATAACTCGGATGAGGTGTTTGAAGACAAGGTTGCCGCCAGCCGCGAATGGCAAGAAATTAATCAAACCATAGATGTGCCGCAAGATGCCTCAACAGCAACAATTTATTTATATGGTTATCAAGGTGATGAAGGTAAAGTGGCCACCATATTGTACGATCGTGCTGGTTTGTTTGAAATTCCCAAAATAGCCGAAACATATTACGCCGCCGTCTTGCCAGTCAATAATTCGTCTTTGCCTAAAGTAGCGTATCAAATCGATAACCCGACCAAATTTGAGACACAAATTACTCAAGCTAAGGCACCCTTTTATCTTATCGCTAAAGACATGTATAACTCAGAGTGGAAATTGAGACTAAGGCGTCCGGGAAGCAACGTATTGCCAATAGGCTACCAATTTATAGACGACAGGCATCATCTGATGGCTAATGGTGCGATCAATGGTTGGTATGTGGATCCAGCGGAGTTGTGTAAGGATGATAATCCAGCTTGTTCTCGCAATGCGGATGGGTCGTATAACCTGGAGTTGGTGGCGGAGTTTTTCCCGCAGCGGTGGTTTTATTTGGGGTTGCTAATTTCTGGTACTACTCTATTCGCTTGTATCAGCTATCTGGGATTTGCTGGGGTGCGCGGCATGCGGCGGCGGAATGGGCGGTTTGCTGGGGAGACAAGTCAGGTTGCGAGGCAGCAAGACGGCGAGGCGGCAAGTAATCGCAATTCTACTTCAATGCTTTTCCGTGGTGACTACCCGCGTAAAAATGCGACCTTAGCTAGGCTGGTTCAATTTTCACGGGATCGTTGGTCGATTAAAAGTGTCCTAAACAAAATCAAGGAGGATGGGTAGCGATAACCATGGACATTACCAATTACCTATTTACTGTACGCGATGCTTGGCGCGGGCTAGTTTATATAGCCACCCACTTTACCCGTCGTGACGTTACTCGCCTGCTATTGTTCGGCCTGGCCTTCTGGCTGAGTTACTTTGTCTGGCACGCCTCCTGGGAGTCGGTCTTTTTCATCCTCTTTGGCATTAGCCTGTTCCTCTGGCACATTGATGGCTGCATCTCCATTGGTGCTGGCGTAGGTTGCTTAGTTGTAATTCTCATTCTGCAAATCCTGGCTCAAACCTTAGTCCTCCCCCAAGGCGCCATCTGGAGCGAAACGGTAGCCGTCTGGGCCTACTACTTCCTCGCCATCGGCGTCGTAAAGCAGATCGGCGAACTAATTGCTGATTCTAGGAAACAGAATGGTGATGGGAATAAATAGCCAATTAAATACCTATTTAAATAGGTATTTATTAGCTTGTGAAAAAGCAGCAGCGAAAAATCCTCGTGCAGAAAGCCGTAGCTAGCGTTGAGCGCATAGTATAAGTTGCCTTGAGCAAGCCTTTCTGCTATAAGTTCGACAGGCAATCAGATTTTATGTAACTGGAGAGAGAACATGATTTCGACCAAGACGCCGTTAACCGTTACCTGTCCACATTGTCAGCAAAGTTGGCCATTCGATTATAACTATTGTCCTGCGGACGGCCGTTCGCTTAGGGGTATTAAAAAAAGGATACTCAGGAACATTCCGGAACGTCCTATTTTGCCCATCGTCGATGACACGTATCTACCCATGTTCCGCAGAGATATTCGTCGGGATGCTCATGCGTCTCTGGCCGAATACGCTGATCGGATAACACTGGAAGATCTAGCCGCGGCTTTTGCGCCCGAGATAAGACGCGCACGCACTCAAGACATGATCCGCTACTATGGTTTTGATGGGGGCGGACGGCGCACTCAGTCTGCGATTGGCGGAGAGAGAAGTGTCAGCAATATCGCGGTCGGTAATGGAATCAGCCAATTAAGGCAATCAAAAACGATATGGCGCCTGCTGAGACAAAAGGCGCGGGCTGATCGTTGACTCACCACAGCTGGCATGGCTTTTTGCAGTGAGTCCGTGGCCACGCACCTTGACCAGTCACAACGGGATGAGTAGGTGTGACCTCTGTTTCAGGCTCGTTTGTCCCGACCCTCAGCTCTCAAGCTGCTACAACAGCCGCGTCTAGTCTAATCTAGACGTACTAACACAGCCCGCTGCTAAAGCGGGCTGCAATTTCTTTTAAGAATAATTGATCACCGACTGTTCCCTATCACCTTTTTTCATCGTTGAATGCACATAGCCCGAATTTCGAAACTCACTTTTCAACTATCACAAAGAGAGTTTACGCCTCTCTTATCACGTCATTCTGACCCTGCACCATTACAGTGCAGGGGAAGAATCTTCCACCTCAGGTACTCCATAATAGTTTGGAATATCCGTTCCACCGGAGGCGGACAAGCTGCTAACACTCAGGATGATGGTGCAGAGATAGGAGTTCCATAATTCGGGCTATGCACAAAGGAACATTGGGCAAAGCGAATATTCTGGATTAAATCACAGGTCCTCTTCTGTGGTAGTGGTGCTCCGGGTGCGGGTAACCGGCTGATCGGTCGTAGTTGACGTGGTATTAGTGCGCCGTCCGCGGCGACTGAGGGTTACTAAAAGGAGAATGACGACCACGGCAAGCAATAACAGCCACCACCAGTATTGCGGCATAGCGCTATTTGTCTGGGCCGCAGAGGTTGGCGTCGGCGTGGTCATAGTGGTCTGCATAATGGTATCGCTGGGAGTCACTGTCGGATTGCTGCTGGTAGGAGTAGCGCTGGGAGTCGGGCTGGCTGAGGGGGTGGAAGTAGGGGTTGGCGTTATGGTTTGGGCCAATACTGCCGCTGGCCAAGCTCCCGCTACTGCCACAGCACCAACGCTGGATGTAAGTATCGCTTTAGTATGTTGCATATGACCTCCTCAATAGGTGATAGTATAACTATAACATAAAGGATAAACCCATTATGCAAGTAAGTCAAATCATACTTAGTCCAAATACTGTCACCTGGCGGGCGGAAGCTGCTGAGGCTTTCGCCTAGGTCGCTTGGTTTAACAAAGTGAGCCCGAATGGTTGATGGCACAATAAGATAGGAAAATAGAGATATAATAAATGATTATTATGGTCCTACCAGTCCAACGCCAAGCTATACCCATTTATTTATATCTACTGGCTGCTCTCGCAGTTACCTTTCCCTGGTTTAGCCGCGGCCAGATTTTTTTACTGGATATGGTCTATGGCCCACACATGCAGCTGTCAGATTATATTGGGGATGGCCTGCCAGCGCATTGGCCGCTAGTGCTACTGCAGTACGGGCTCAACCAACTGTTGCCCATCGGCATAATTCAAGCGCTGTTATTGACCGCTGTTTTGTGGCTGATCGGTTGGGCCGGGTTTCAATTGGCTCGCCGTTGGTTCTCTCCGCCGTGGAGTCTATTAGTTGGACTTCTCCTACTCTTTAATCCATATGTATTTGAGCGCTTAGCCGCTGGTCAGTGGCTGGTCTTGCTCGGTTTTGGTCTTTTTCCTTTAGCGATCAAAATGAGCGCCAACCTGCTCGATGCCCCATCGTTCCGCCATAGCCTGCGATGGATTGTGCTCATGGCCCTCTACCCCATGGCCAGTCTGCATTGGTGGTACATTAGTATTCTGACTCTGAGCAGAGTGCTAATTGCTCACCATTGGCCCAAGCCGTCACTGCGCCACCTGTTTCCAGTTCGAGTAAACTGGCTGAGTGTTAGCAAGCAGGCTGTATTTACTGTCGCGTGGGCCATCACCACGTTGCTTGCTAATTCTCCTTGGCTGCTTACCGCAACGAGCAACGCCAGCTCTTTTAGTAAAATCTCCATTAATCAATTGCCTGCCTTTACTGCTCCGGGGAATGGTTGGGAAGTTGCCTGGCGGGCTGTGCAAGGATATGGCTTCTGGCAAACAGATTATCTTATGCCGCTCGATATCTGGCCGTGGTGGTGGATAGGCGGGGTTACAACGCTACTATTTAGTTGTGTTGGGCTGTATTGGTGGTTAAAACAGGATATGTTCTGGTCGATAAGCCTGGCGCTGGCCGCGCTAGTCTCACTTGTAACGGTTACTGTAGCCTCTACTTGGCCAGACGCGGCCATTTCTATACTAAGTCGTGTGCCCGGTGCGGCTGGCTTGCGGGATACGACTAAGTTGATAGGAGTAGTCAGTATGTTTTTGACACTATCGTCGGTATTTGGCGCCCGGTGGATAGCTGGCTTTATTGGCCACAACGCCATATTCAAAGCCTGGCCTTTCCGAAGTAAGATTGAAGCAGTTCTGCTCAGTCTTGTGCTAGTCATTGCCCCAATCACCATAGTACCGTTCATGGTTGGCGGTTTGGGTAGTCAAGTGCGGCCCTCACAGTATCCAGTGGATTGGGCTCAGGCCAACCGCCTCATTCAACAACAGCCCGGCGTCGTCTTGGCTCTGCCGTGGCAAGCCTACATCAGACACAGCCTGGCCTATAACCGCATCATAGCGAATCCAGTTAAAGTTGCCATAGACCAACCAGTCATTACCAGCGCTCTGCTCAACCAAATTCGGCTGGATGCAACCCAGTCACCCTTAGATGATGCTATGCAAGCCTGGCTGCAGCAAGATCATAGTGACCTTAAGCTCCTGCAGAATTACCATATGCGCTACATCCTACTGCAAAAAGAAGCCGACTGGCAACGATACTTGCCAGCTCTAGAGCAGACAACTTTGGTCATTATGTACGATGGTCCTAAGCTGCGGTTGTATAAAATGCCGTAGGCGGCAAGGCGGCAAGGCGGCAAGGCG
>CAZHWT010000003.1:0-40395 GCA_964536215.1 uncultured Candidatus Saccharibacteria bacterium | reverse complement strand
TAAGCTGCGGTTGTATAAAATGCCGTAGGCGGCAAGGCGGCAAGGCGGCAAGGCGTATGGATAATTCTTACAACAAAAAACCATAAACTCCGATTTAATCGAGGTAAACGATAAACGCCCCCTCTCCACCTAAAAACCGCTCCATTACAGAGCGGTTTTTAATTTAACTATGCGATTGTCTTATCCGCCTTTATCGCACCACCACCATAGTGGCCTGGAATCCTGACGGAGAGTCCTGCCCCATAGCCAGAACCTTATCGCCCGTGTGTAAGCTGGCTAGGTTGCCTGGGAAAAAGCGGCTAGTGGCGCTCACCTTAAAAGTAACATCGGTAGTATTGGTCCGGATAGTAAAGCTATCGTCGGTTTTGCTCGTTACCGTACCATCCAGGGCCATGACCGGGTCACCATTAGTGGTTCCATAGCCGGTTCCGCCGCGCGGCTGGACGACCTGAGCTGTTACCTGCTGGTTACGACTACGGCCAATCACTTTAACCTGATCCCCGGGATCGTATTCATCCAGC
The DNA here is from genome assembly GCA_964536215.1 of uncultured Candidatus Saccharibacteria bacterium. GTDB lineage: Bacteria > Patescibacteriota > CAZHWT01 > CAZHWT01 > CAZHWT01 > CAZHWT01. The sequence continues at coordinate 39,874 of CAZHWT010000003.1, read as the reverse complement.
GATGTATTAGCCGCGAAGACTGTCCGCCCGTCAATCTGCACTTCAATCGGATCGGTGGATGTGGTCAGCAGCGTCATAGAATCGTCGCTGGTCTCAGCCACGGTTCCATCTAAAATAACTGCCCGTCCGGCATCTAAATACTGCGCCAACGCTCCTCTGGCAATGCCAAAGTACGCCACGGCTGCCACCAAGCCCAAAACCGCTGTGCCAATAATTTTTGTCCTCCAATGTCGATGTTGCATAAGTGCCTCCTTTCAATTGTATATTATGTACCCACACCATTGAATTAAAAAATGACAACCCATATATGGTAACGCAGTGATTTACGCCATGTCAAACGAAAACTTCTTCAGAAAAAACGGCGACAATCTGATGCAAATCCACCCGGCTTCACCTTACTAAACTTGATTACCACTAGCCCGTACGATATAGTACGCCTCGTACGTAGCTTCTATTAGCGGACCGCTGGAGTTGAGACACTGGGAGGGAACATGAACGTCCGAAGACTGCTGTTTTGCGTCTATCTGCTGTTGACCTGGCAGGCAGCTTGCTGGGGCTATGACAAGGGTCTACAGCAGTTGAATTCTGGGCAGCGACCCAATATTTGGCTGTTGAACCGAGATATTCCGTATGTCAGCATCGCGACGCCTTGGCTAACCAGTGAATGGTTTGCTCTGGCGGCCCTGCTCGTCGGTATAGCCGGGCTAATTCTGTTTGGGCGGGTTTGTCTGCAGCATCAGCAGCCACCCATGAGCTCGTCGCAGTTCTTTGCCAGTCTGGTTCTCCGCTGGCTAATTTGGACTGCCTCGATTACCGCCCTGTGCTACACCATTTCGGTACTACCTGATAGCGACATTCGTAGCCAGGCCATTGCCACATGGATCACGGACCGACTCAGCCAGCCGCCAGACTGGCTAACTACCATTAGCCGCATAGGCTGGGGTGGCGTGGGTATCTACCTGCTCACCTTACTGATTGATCGAACCAAATTCGTTCGTGTTCCGTCTGGCCGTTGACATGTCGTCGCCGTATGAGGCGCAAGAATCATTCTCTTGCGCCTCTTTTCATTACGCCGCTCTACCCGCCTCTCGTCATGCCCCAAAAAGACTACCCTTGATTGGACTAGCCGCGTGTAAATTGACGGTCTATGCCTCATTTCAATTCCAGCTACGCTGCTTCCCCCACGACCCCAATCTCCATCTCCAGTCGATACCCAGTCTGCTCAAAAACAGTCTCCTGGGCCAATTTGACCAATGCCAGCACGTCAGCTGAACTAGCCTGCCCAGTATTAATAATAAAATTGGCGTGCTTTTCAGAAATTTGAGCTCCACCGATCTGGCGCCCTTTTAATCCAGCCTGGTCGATTAGTCGACCGGCTCCTACTCCATCAATTTTCTTAAACACCGAGCCGCAGGACGGAAACTGGTCTACTGGCGGCTGCTTCTCAGCCCGCCAGGCCAAATTAGTTCGAGCTTGCTGTCGAATCTCTTCCTCTTTTTCTGGTCGAAGTTGAAACACTACTGACAACACCACAATAGGCTTGTGGTGAATAATGCTATCATCATAGCCAAAAGCAAAATAGTCTTTATTGACCATCCGTCGTTTAAGGTGTTCGTCCAGTACTTCGGCTGACTCGACTACTTCTTCAATAAACAACGTATCTTGTCGATCTGGCGACAAAAAGTGAAGATTCTGTCGCATGGCTCCGCCTACGCTGGAGGGGATACCCGCAAAATGCTCCAGCCCAGACAGCCCACTTTGGGCAGTAGCTTCAATTAGTTCGGCCATAGTGGCGCCGCTCTCAGCAAAAACGTTAGTACCGTTAAACTTTATTGATCTAGCTTGGTTATAAATAACTAGCCCTCTAAAGCCGCCATCTTGAATAAGAATATTGGCCCCAGTTCCTAAAATAAAATACGGCAGGTGGGCCTGGTGCGCTTCAAGCACGGCCAAAGCCAGCTCATCAGCTGACGTTACTTTTACAAAAAAGTCTGCCGCTCCCCCAATCTTGTAGGTGGTATAGGGCGCCAGAAGTATGTCTCGTTGCAGGTTGGGTATAGTCAACATACTAACAGTATACTCAATTGAGAGTGCGGGGGCGGAGTATCTAGAGGTTAGTAAATAGTCTACCCATAAACCGTTAACTATTCAGTTACGAACACTCATCACCATAACTTAACCGTTATCAAAAAATCATACAACATAGCTTCTACTTACCTTATAGCTAAACTATTGGTATGATAAGCGGACGATAAAGCAAAAGCGTAGTTTCAGATATGCTTCGTAGTCCAACTGCAATACAACCTAGTCCACTTAAGGCGCTGCACCACTGGTTTAGCACTCACCCACAATGGGTCAATGCTTTGCTACTAGTAGCTTTGGTAGTAGTTATACACGAGCTACTCTGGCAGTTTGATGTGTATTATGACGTCATTACCAAGAACACGCTTGGGTTAACCTTGCTAGTGGTGATCGTAGTGGCTGCATTTCGTAACGGGCTATGGCCAGCAGTCATTGTGGCGCTCATCTCCAACGCCTATCTCTTCTTTGCTTTCACTAGCCCTGGCCGCAACCTGGAGTCGTTTGGCAATCTGGCTAGTGGTGAGTGGTTGATAATCATCTTGTTTCTGGGCCCAGCCATTATCGTCGGCTACCTTAAAGAACAGGTGAATAAATTATTACTGAGTGAGCGGCAGTCCAGGTCTATGGCCGAAAGTGAGCGAAATCGGCTGACTACTATTCTAGAGCAACTCCCAGTTGGAGTAGTCATTGCTGATGCGGCCAACGGCAAGGTCATGTTTGGTAACCAGTATCTAGAACAGCTCTTGGGCCATCCTAGTATAGGTAGCTCGGTAACTGAAGCCTCCGTCGATGGTTCTTCGGTCGGCGATATCTCGCGCGTCAAGACTGACGCTACTACCACCCTGCCATTGCAAGAATGGCCGCTGCGCCAGGTTCTCGAAGGCCAGTCACTACAGAACGAGGAGTACTCTTATACTCATGACGGTCACACTCACATCTTTAGGGTAAGCGGAACACCCATTTACAATGCCAACCAGAAGGTAACCGCGGGAGTGGTGATTATTGATGACATTACCAAAGAGAAAGAGTTAGAGCAACGCAAGGATGACTTTGCCTCCATGGTAAGCCACGAACTCAAAACGCCCTTAACCAGCTTGAAGATGTACATTCAACTAGTTAACCGGCTGCTTGAGCCATCAGCCGATCCAGCGGTCAGCAAGGCGCTGGAAAAGGCTAATAATCAGACCGACAAGCTTACCCAGTTAATTAACGACATGTTAGCCCTATCCCGCATTCAGTCCGACAAATTGGAGTATCGTTTTGAGTCGTTGGATTCATATGCTTTAGTCAACGAAATTGTCGAAGACTTGCAAGCTGCCTTTCCCGATCAGATTCTCCACCTCGCCGGCCAGGCTGGCCAGTATATTTCGGCCGACCAATATCGGTTAGGACAGGTAGTCATCAATCTGATTACCAATGCTATTAAGTATGCACCCGACTCAAATGATGTCTTTATTACGGTCGAGCAGCGAGATGACGAAGTAATTATGAGCGTTAAAGATTTTGGTATTGGGATTGCTCCTGGCGAGCAAGAGCGTATCTTTGAGCGGTTTTACCAGGCGCCCAACAAAAATAGCACCTACCCCGGACTGGGTATCGGCCTATATTTATCGGCCGAAATTGTTAAACACCATGGTGGCCGGTTGTGGGTGGACAGTGTCATTGGTCAAGGATCAACCTTTTACATGGCCATACCTGCGCACCAACCTATTCCCGACTTTTCTTCATCGGCCCGCACTATTACCGGTAAAAGCTACGCTACGAAAAAGTAAGGCTATTTAGCCGTTAGCCTAGTCGGTTTATCGCCTACTATAAAGGCTAAGATGAGTAAAATAGCTGCTGTTGCCCAAAAAAGCCCTGAATCCCAAGTTGGCTTAATGACCATATCCAGGAGAATAACTAGCAATAAGGCAATATCTAGACGGGATAACACGGCCAATCGGTTTAATTGGCCTACCACATCGCTATTGCGCAAGTCATGATGCTCCAATAATTGACCAATCTGATGCATAGTTGGGCTAATAAATCCTGCCCCCAAGACACTAGCCACCAGAAAGCCTCCCAAGCCAATGAGTACCCATGGCTGACTAAAAGTAAAATGATTGTGGGTAATAACTAGGCCGACGCCAGCTAGAAGCGTGAGTGACGAGGCTGGCATATAATACCGTTTTGATAGCCAAGCAGATACGGCGAATAAATCGCGTAATTGTTTAACCGTCCCCGTTCGCCTGATGCGCCAGGTGAGCCCTTCCATGGTTAAGGCTGTCCCAATCCAGATCACAGCACCGATAATATGTAACCATAGCAAAATGTCAGAAAGATTCATAAAATATCCTTCCGTGGGAGTGTTATAAGCCTACCATACGCCAGCCTAAAATAACTGTCAAGCTGGGCTTGAGGGGTGGTCGGACCCGACTTCTCGCGGAGAGGTAATAGGTGGGCTTAGTGTTGACGTATGTGTGGCGTCGGGCAAAGCAAGACACTGCCTGCGCCAGTCAAAGAAGAGCTTGGCGGTCATCAACTTAATCGCTGCCAGGTGAACCTCATGCAAGTCATAGTGATAAAGGGTGCAAGTGTCGGTAGTGGTAGTTTTAGGATTGTTAGTATCAATATCTGCCACAAGGCGGCGAATAATTGACAGCACGCCAGCATGGCTAACCAGTAGAACCTGGTCGTTATGATGCTGGTGTAATAGCTCGGCCATAAAGGTAAAGATGCGCCAACGAACTTCGTATTCATTTTCACCATCTCTGCCGACCCTAGTGAGTAGATTGCCACGACTTACTAGCGCCAAACTTTTCTGTAAGTCGGATTCGATCTCAGCAATGTCTCGCCCCTCGAATTGCCCATAGTCCAACTCTTTCAAGCGATCGTCAATGATAGGCGCCGGCAACATCGGCCAGCGGCGGCGAAGAATAGCGTATGTTTGGGTCGTCCGTAAAAAGGGTGAAGTATATACAGCATCCAAAGGTAGATGACTAAATGCCGAACTGCGGGCCAGGGCCTCAGCCGCAGCTATTCCGGCTGGCGACAGTGGCGATCCTGGTGGCCGACAGGAGATTTGATTGGCCACATTGGCCTGACTTTGAGCGTGCCGCAACAGGTAGAGCTGCATATGACTATTGTAACAGCATTATAGCCGCCATCACAGCCATGCCAAAGTCTTCGATAAGTGTAACCTTGGTCAGAGGTACTTTGAGAAAGGTACCTAGACAGGCGCATTGGAAACGCTCGCGCTTGAGTAGTTTTTGGGCCACACCAATGCCGCTAAAACCTAGTAGAACCACCGTAACCAGGTTAGTCTGGAATGGGGCAATGTTAGTAGCATATAGGAGGCCGAGCGACAGCTCTAAAAATGGGTATATATAACCATAGCCGAACCAGCGCTTGGCTAAGAGGTCATACGTAGCATACCCCTGAGCAAATCCTGGCAGGTCAAGTAGCTTAAAACCGGCAAAGACGAGGAAAAAGCCAGCCATAAATACCGACATACTTCGTTCCCACGAAAATGAGTTTTGCGTCCAAGCATTGAGGCTAAGCACAAGGGTTACTAGGGTAATAAGTCCGACAATAATAAACAATGGACGATAACTCTGCTCATCCGGCTCTGCATGATGAGCCATGGACCGAGTGGCATTCGCCTGATCCTGCTTCACCAAGGCCATGCCGCAGATAGAGCAACGACCAGGTTTCGTCGACGTTTCTTCGGGATGCATAGGACATACGTACATTAATGAGATCCTTTCTTAACTACGGCCAAGATTTCATCTATGGCTTTTTGGTGATTGCCTTGAGCAAACGCCTCTTTGGTACAGTGCTGTAAATGATGTTCCAGGATAATATAATCGGTATTCTGCAGCGCCTTTTGTACCGCCTGGGATTGATGCAACACATCAATACAATACTCATCCGCCTCCATCATGGCCATCACCTTATCCAACTGTCCACGAGAAATCTTCAACCGGTGAATAATTCGCTCCTTTGTATCCTTTGGTCGATACATACTATGCCTCGCTTTCTATATCTCCCCCATGGGGATATATCCATTATGCCAAACCCGTCAACCCCGTCAGCAAACGCTTGCTTACCCCCACCTGCGAGGTGGAGCCTCTCTTATGCAAAGGCCGGCTACTATCGTTTTATAATGCGACCTCTTCGTTGGCTAAGATGAGATGCTTAATGCGACCTAGCTTCTTTTGGTAATCGGCCTGGTCAGCCACAAAGCTTTTGTATCGCGCTGCACCGTTAAGCTCTTGAAGGACTGGCAGCGGATTGCAGATAGGCGAGGCTGATTGTTGCAGATATGATGGGAGTGAGGAGTAAGGATAATGAGTGAGATCTTCCAGTGAATCAACTATATGGCCCGTGAAAGGATTGAGATGAATGTACCTGGAAACATGTAGTAATTGTTCGACTGTTTCAATATGAGTGTACTTAAACGTATCCATAAAAAGCTGACCGGTCCTGTTATGTTTTATATTCGAAAAACGAACATAACTATTTTGAAACTGACTCATAAAACTGGAGATTCCATTATCTAGTATTTGGCGCACTAAAAAGTGAAAATGATTGGGCATAAAACAGTAAGCTAGCAGTTCAATTCTCTTTTGCGACTGGCCTCGCTGCCAGCGCAATAGATCTTGATTTACTGGACTGTATGTTAGATACTCCGATAGCTTGAGTGGTGTACCGGCATACTGGTAATACTCCAGAGTTTGAAGGGCGCGCAGATACTCTCTCCTGGACATAAACGTCGGACGATGATCGATCCCCCGATTAAAAACATGATAAATCTGGCCAGTAACTAAAGGAATTCGTCGATTAGGCATAAATAAATCTTTACTGGGCAGATAATGAGTCGGTAATAGCACCAGCTAACCCATGCGTCAAGAGACAATCACCTCGCAGGTGGGGGAATAACCCCTGCAACGTTCCGGGTTGCCTCCGGCTCATTGTGGTGGGCACACCAAAACGATGCTCGGTTACGTACGCAGCAGTTCTTTTCTGGCAATCAGACAATAAGTACGCTCGCTCCCCTCTAAGCCATAAATGCCCTCTTGACCTTTTGCCCGCTTACTTCCATAATTGCTATGTTCGGGTAAGATTCGGGTGTAAGGAGGAGTGTATGATTGAGCGCATTGATGAACCTATCTCAGTAGCCACAATTTATTCGGCCGACAAACGTCGGACGATGCCCTGGATTTTGGGGTGGAAAAATAAGCGCCTACGGGTAACCGAGGTTGGCTTTCACCACTATTTTAAAGAAGGTAAAAAAGTCATTCATATTTTTGACGTCATCGCCGACAATTCTTTGCATATGCGCCTGGCGTATGATACCTCTTCACTTAACTGGACCCTGGAGACCATTAGCGATGGACAAGGCGAATGACTACTTTAATCCGGCCGCGCCAACTGTGCTGCACGTCGACTTAAACTCCTGCTTTGCCACGGTTGAGCAGCAGGCCAATCCCCTGCTGCGCCATCGACCCATGGCTGTGGCAGCCTATACCACCCCCAATGGTTGCGTGTTGGCGGCTTCGGTTGACGCTAAAAAGCGCGGCTGCAAAACTGGTATGCGAGTCAAAGACTGCAAACAGCTCTGCCCAGAGTTAGTCATTGTCCCACCAGACTTTAATAAATATCGGTTTGTTCATCTTAAGTTCCGCAAAATTCTAGAGGATTACAGTGATCGGGTAGCGGCTAAATCGGTCGATGAATTTGTCATACATATGGAGAATACCCCCGCACTCAAACGTGGCATTGTCACTATTGCTCAGGAAATTAAGCAACGAATTAAAGATGAGATCGGCAATTATTTAACCGTCTCGGCCGGCATCGCCCCTAACCGGTCGCTGGCCAAGCTGGCGGCTGGCTTACATAAGCCAGATGGGTTAGATAGTATCGACAGCCATAATTTTCGCCAGATCTACCAGTCATTGGACCTCATTGATTTGCCGGGCATTAATATTGGCTACAAAACCCGTCTGGCTCGGGTGGGAGTATTTACGGTTATGGAAATGTTCCAGCAATCTATGCACGACATGCACGCTGGTTTTAAGAGCGTGGTGGGTGATGACTGGTTTGCCCGGCTGCGTGGCTGGGAAGTCGACAATATCGAATTTGGCCGCAAAAGCTTTAGCAATACTCACACCGTTAAGGTCCCCATCATTAACCCCGACCACATTTTTCCGGTCATGGCCAATCTGGCCTGGAAAGCCAGTAGCCGTATGCGCATCGCCGGCTTTCATTGCTTTGGCGTTATGCTGGGTTTCCGCTACCGCAACGGTCAGCGAGCTTATGCTCATTGCCGGGCTCCCCACCCTATCTTTTCTGGGTCAGACATTATTACCTGCCTCAAAAAACTCTTTTACCAGCTACCCAGAGACTACGTCAGTAACGTTGATGTGGGCGTATTCGACTTAACCAATAGCGCTCAGTTGCAACTTAATTACTTTGACAATCTGCCCCAAAAACAGGCCTTGTATCAAGCCGTCGATGCAATCGAGCATGCGTGGGGTCGCAACACCATTCACCCTGCCACCATGCTCCCCGCCACCATGGTCCTCAACCGCGTTGCCTTTGGCGGTGGCAAAGATATGGAAGCCTATGTGTTTAACGGAGATAGCATGGAGTAGCTAAACGTAAGATACAAGATTAAAGATCCAGACATAACATCAAGGTTCAAAGAACAAGGCGCAGAATAAGATGGAACCACAAAACAGTAGCTAGTGACGTATTTGTTGTTTAAATCTTATTCTAAATCTTAAGACGTAGACCTTAGGTATTATGTCTGGATCTTTAATCTTGTATCTTGTACCTCGTATCTTAAACCGCTCAATAAGGTAGAATAGACCAATGTGCGGTCGATATACACTGACTGATATAAAGAAATTAGCTGGCCGGTTTCAGGTAATACTACACACGCCAACCCTCCGGCCCAGCTATAATATTGCTCCGGGCCAAGTCATGCCAGTAATTGTGGCCGATGGCCCACGCAATGCTGTCAAAATGATGAAATGGGGTCTGGTGCCTTCGTGGGTTAAGGAGCCGAATGTAGGGTACAAAATGATTAACGCCCGCTCTGAAGGGATTGAAAATAAGCCCTCATTTCGCCACGCTTTTAAACAACAACGCTGCCTAGTGCCCGCTTCAGGCTTTTATGAGTGGCGGCAAAATAATGATAAAACCAAAACGCCAGAGTATATTCGACTGCGGGACCACGACCTGTTTGCCTTTGCCGGACTCTGGGAGTCCTGGCGTCAGCCCGACGGTACGCCATTGGAGACCTATACCGTTATCACTACTCAAGCCAATCAGCTTATCGCCCCAGTTCACGATCGCATGCCGGTTATTTTGCAAGAGCAGTTTGAAGATGCCTGGCTAGACCCAACTAATCAAGACACCGAATTTCTGCGCACCATGCTAAAGCCGTTTGACGCTGCTCAAATGCAAATGAACACTGTTTCATCAGCCGTCAACACCGTCACTAATAATCAGTCGGCGCTCATTAAGCCAATTAATTCTAAATAAATCTCATAAATATCCAATTAAAAGGCTATTTAAATAGCCATTTAATGCCCCAAAAAGAAAAGCGCCGCTCGATTGCTCAAGCGGCGCTTTCTCTCCTTTCTAGACCGTGACTGACTTGGCCAGATTGCGGGGCCGGTCCGGATTGTTACCAAGTAGCAACGCCCAGTAGTACCCCAACAGTTGCCCCACCGGCGCCTGAATGATCGGATTGGCAATTCCCAGGTCCGGACATTCGATCGTCATGTCAAAAACCGGATCAGTCGGCCCGACGCCAATAATGTATGCACCGCGGGTTTTAACTTCCCCGGCTGCCTTAATCATATCGGTGCGGGTATCATCCCGAGGCGCGAAAACCAAGAACGGAGTACCTTGATCTGTCAAGGCGATAACCCCGTGCTTGAGTTCTCCAGCTGCGAAATCTTCGGCGTGTCGGTATGTAACCTCCTTAATCTTAAGGGCTGCCTCCTTGGCTGTGGGCACACCATGATCGCTGCCTAGGACGAACAGATGTTCCTGGTCGCAAATGGTTTCAGCTGTAGTCTGCAGCTGATTTGTCCACTGCTTGTTGGCCAGCATGGTCCGCATGGCCCTTGCCGCCTCATGAATTCGACTAACCCCTTCTTCGTACTGATCAACCGTGGCATAGGCAGTCAGCAGTAATGCGGCCAGCTTAGCCGTATAGTCCTTGGTGGACAATACGCAAATCTCAGGGCCAGCCCTCATGTGGACGCGCATGTCGACCATGTGGTCAAGGGTTGAGCCGCGAACATTGATCAGAGCCGCCACTCGGGCGCCCTGCTTTTTGGCCACGGCCACTGCCTTGATCATATCGGCAGTCTCGCCGCTTTGCGATAGGGCTACCACTAGGCAACCAGGACCAATCAGCTTAGCTTCATATTTGAACTCCGAGCCAGGCACCGTCTCGATAATGCGATTGGCGATAGTTCGGAAGAACTTAGCCCCTGACATCGCCGCATGCTCGCTGGTACCGCAGCCAGTGAAAATCACCCGATTTGACTGTCGGATAGCCGCAGCCAGTTGGTAAATCTCTTGCCGAGCACAGTCAGGCAGTGCCGCGATGACCTCCGGCTGGTCGGCCACTTCCTTGGGCAGATAATGGTTGAAGCCCTTGAGATCGGTCGATAGTTCGGCAACATTGAGTTCCTCAAACTGCGGACTGATTGGCTGTCCGTCAGTTGTGTATAGCTCAATCGGCTTACCCAGGTTGAGCACAACTGACTCTCCGGACTCCAAACGGTAATAGTGTGTTGCCAATCCGCTGAAAGCTAGAGTGTCTGAAGCCAGTGCCTGATGAACACCATCTGTCCCCACCAATAAGGGGGTGCCATTGCTGATGCCGACAATTTGTCGACCGCGAGTATCCATGATGATAATGGCGTTATAGCCCTCCAGTTGGGCAAACACTGCCGCCGCCGCGTCTCGTAGAGACTTGCCGGTCGACAGCTCTTCTTCGACCATATGGATGACCACCTCACTGTCCGTTTGTGAGGCAAAAGAATGGCCTTGGGCCATCATTCGCTCTTTCAAGGCCCGGAAATTGAGGATTTCGCCGTTGTGGACCAGCGCCAGGTGCTGACTGCAGCCAGCATGAGGGTGCGAGTTTTGCTTGGTGACCGCACCTTCAGTGGCCCAGCGGGTGTGACCCAAAGCCATGTCGGTCTGTGAAGTCACAAAAGTCTCGCTAACCCGGCCAGTTTTTTTGCGAATCACCACTTTGTTCCCGCGACGGATGCTTACTCCCCAAGAATCATAGCCCCGATACTCAAGCTTTCTCAAAAGCGACAACAGCGTCAGGACTTTTTGCTTGTCCCCAACGTATGCAAGAATGCCACACATTGTCTGCCTACTCCTTGATTTGTAAACGTGCTTCGGCCAAGCGGCTAAGCAATGCGCGGATTATATCGCTATATAGCCAAAAACACAATACTTATAGGCTCTGGGAAATTTTTGTCACAACGCAATTCAGTATGACGGGAGCTTTGTCAGGCAGGTGCAGACTCTTTAACTGACCTCCACCAGAAGTAACCGATAATCAAAATAGTACACACTGGCGACAGCCACTCCGGGATATGACTGCCAAAAGCATGGGCTATCATGATAATGCCGAGAATAAGAATGCTGTACATGGCTCCGTTTTTAAGATAGGGGTACCGCTTGACCCGCTCTACATTGCTGACGGTCATTTGCCGGACAATAATGGCTCCTAGCCCGTTGCCAATCAAAATAAATGGAATCGAAAAAGTAAAAGCAAACGCTCCCAGCACACCATCAATCGAAAAAGTCGTATCAATGGCTTCCAGATACAATATCTTAGAGAAGTCCGACCGATCAATCCTGGCTTCAAGTAGATCCTTCTCCTTTTTCTCAGCTTGCTCCTTAAAGCCGTGGGTGATAAAAAACGCCGTGGAGCCGACGACTGCCCCAAAGGCCACCATCTCATTGCTTTGCAGGGCTAACCAGACAATAGCTGACAGCGCGATTGACATGACGGCATAGAACCACGTCCCATATTTATGAACGTGCCGCTCATGGATAAAGCCATAGTGCTTTTCTTCCAGAAACAACCAGTGGGCAAATAGAAATAGCAGAAAGACGCCGCCGCCAGCCAGTAGCATCGGAGCCGTATGGGCAATAGCCTGTCCGGCTGCTGGATCACTGGAGAATGTCGCAGTTAATGCTCCAATGGGGCCCAAGCTAGGGTTGGCCACCCAAACGATCAATAATGGCAGAATGCCTCGCACCCCAAACACAGCAATCAAAATCCCCCAACTCAAAAACCAACGTCGCGCTTTCTCCTGCATAGTCGAAAGCACCTGGGCATTTATGATAGCGTTATCTAAAGAGGAAACCGATTCAAACGCCGCCAAACCTACAATTGTCAGGATAGCCGAAAACATACAACCAGCTAATAATACCGCCTAAAACCGTCCAACGTCCAGCATTAATGGGTACTAGTTGTGGGCTACTTGGTTATTCATTTGTTTCCGCCGGAGGCGGACAGGCTATGCTTGGTTATTCAATCTAGGAGCTAGCAAGATAGCAAGACAGCAAGGCGGCCAGTCTTTGCTAATTCGCTCCCGTAACCTGTAATTCATACCTCGCCCTTAATTCATGTCATTCTCGACCCGACCCCGATTAAATCGGGGTTAACGATTAAGGTGATTTTAGTACTAGTGGTGTTATTTATTTCTTGCAACGTAAACCTTTGTTTGGAATTTGGACTCTTGTCTCTTGGCCTTTAACGTGCCGACTCCCGACGTGCCAACTTGCCTACTCGTCAACTCGTCTATTAGCCTGCTCGCCCTCTCCCTACCCTCATTCCGCTCCTCTCACAAGCACCTCCATAATTCGCCTCTCTATCTGCTCCCCACCAACTTCACCCCCACTTCACTCACTTCCACCAACTCATCCCTAACTAGTCCTGCCATCGCTTTCTCGACCCGCTCATCGACTGCCGACCACTCGGCTAGCTCCTGTGCTGATAGCTCCGCCTCGGTTAACGCCTTAATAATCTGACCTCTAACCTGCCGCACGCTACCAGATAAGGCCGATTGCTTTTTGTAATGCTTGCTCTGGGATACATTCTTAATTCCTTGCCGCTTTAACCAAGACCCATAATCCATCAGCGCCCAATAGAACGACCGCGGCGATTCGTAATCCAACGTCTGCTCTAAAAGCGGCCACAGTTCTCGATCAGAAACGGCTGAATTATCCTGAAAGAAGTGATGGAAGTAGACCGTCCGTACATTAGTTTCAATAAAAACGACGGGCAGATTAAAAGCGTACACGCTAATAGCTCCGGCTGTATTCTGTCCCACTCCAGGTAAATCTAACAAATCTGCCTTTTCTTGGGGCATCCGGCCGCCATGCTCAGACATGATTTTTTGCGCCGCCAGTTGTAAATATTTGGCTCGCCGGTTATAACCCAACCCTTGCCACAACCTTAAGACTTCAGCTAGGCCAGCTTTGGCTAAGACAGATTCATCAGGGAATGCCGATACAAAAGCCTCAAATTTAGGTATAACTCTATCAACTTGGGTTTGCTGCAACATTAACTCGCTGACCAAAATATAGTAAGCTCGGGTATCACTGCGCCACGGCATATCGCGATAGAGTTCTCGACCTTTTTGTCTGAGTAAATCTTTAAAATCGTCAACTTGCATACCAAATACTAGTCGCCAACTTCAGAAAGAGCGGCTGGTTCTACTAAGCGCGTATTCACGGCTGGCAACGGTATGGCCACCTCCTCAGCCATTTTTTCCAGCACAGCCTGATAAAGCCACTCTACTCTCTGTCTCTGAATGGGGCCACCTTGGGCAAAATGATCCAGGCCTGGCGAAGCGTTAATCTCTATAACCCACCACTTATCTGGCACCTGACTAATGTCGCCATCGACCATAATATCTACGCCACACAAACGTAAGCCCATATCCTTGGTTAATTGGACGGCTTGTCGGGCAAATTCGGGATGCATGCTTTCGGTTACGTCGACTGCCTCGCCGCCACTCGAAAGATTAGCGTTATCCAGCAGCACCACTCGCCGCCCCGGTTCGACAACAGTATTCATAGTTAAGTCTTGGGCTCGTAATTTACTTTCTAGGCGGCTGTCATGCGCTGGTATCGCCACATGTCGATGCTGTTCAGCTAAGCCAGCTAATTTTTGGCTCAGAAGCTGTTCAACCGTATGCTCTCCATCACCGAGAATATGGAGTGGTAATCGCTGGTAAGCCGCCATAACCCGGTTATCCAGCACCACAACCCTAAAATCATCACCTGGTACTACCGTTTGCACTAAGCCGACTCTATGTCGAGTCAAGACCGCTCGCATAGCTGGCTTGAATTCATCTGGCTGACGCACTAAAGCCACCCCCTTACCTAAGCTGCCACCGTTGGGTTTAACAATTACTGGAAAGCCTAACTGCTGCGCATATTCAAACGCCTCTGTCAAACCGCGACCGGTAATCCCCAGCGACTGGCTCCATCTGGTCGAAAAGAAGGTCCGACTACCCGGCACTACTGGATAACCAAACTGCTCCATAAAAAAAGATGCGTAATCTTTATCCTGAGCAATGGTTGCCGCCCCAAAGGGATTAATATCCAGGCTATTATATTTAAAGTAGCGCCGCCGACCATTGGCAAAAGTAATTTGCCCAGCCGTCTGCCACTCCGGATCGGTCAGAATCTCAATCCCCATAGCGGGTGCGATTGAGGTTAATATTTCCAGTAAAACTGAGTAACGGGGAGAAAAAGCCATACGCGTATCATATCATCCACTTTCCGTTCTGAGTAGATAGGTGTTTTGCTCTGCGAGAGGAGCTGAGTTGTGGGTCCGGGGTATACTAAAGTCATGGCTACCTCTCCTACCAAAGCCGATTTGCTGGCTGCAGTTAATAATACCGTTCCCGATGTTATTGCCCTCAACCTCAAACTACTCCTAGTTGGCATAAATCCCGGCTTATATACGGCTTGGGCCCGGCACCACTTTGCCCATCCTGGCAACCGGTTTTGGCCAGCCCTCTACGCGGGCGGCTTAACCCCGACTCTTTTTACCCCATACCAAAACACTGAGCTGTTGGATTTGGGTATTGGCATTACTAATATTGTCTCCCGTCCCACCGTCCGGGCTGATGAGTTGACTAAGGATGAACTAATTGCCGGTGGCCAACGGCTGGTTAGACTGACCGAAGAATATCGGCCGGAATGGGTAGCCATCTTGGGAGTTACTTCATATCGAACCGCCTTTAATCAGCCCAAAGCAAAAGTTGGCCGGCAAGATATGCTCATCGGCCCCTCAAAAGTCTGGTTGTTAACCAACCCCAGCGGCCTCAACGCCCATTACACCCCCACCAAGCTAGCCGAAGTCTTCGGCCAGCTCAACCAAGCCATCCACGAGACGGCCTAATTTGCCCCGCATCCCCCATACTCTCTATCACTATCGGCCTTTCTAAACCCTTTGCAGGCCTCCAGGACGCATTCTGTGACACAATTTAACCTATTTCATTATCAATCCCAACCTGGGTGGAAGCTCATTACGCTCCTCCACCTGGCAGGACAGAAGTGTTGATGGAAGTTTATAAAGTAAAATAGCCCCGACACACCTGATGTGCGTCGGGGCCAGTCTCACAGCCTATGATATTGAGGCAAAATAAGCCTGCAACATATCGGTGTGAGTTGAGAAAGCCAACTCCTCTGGGGCATAAGCAACTCTTAGGTCGTCGACCTCAGCTGGATCTAGGCGGTAGTCGCTGAGCTCGTTTGGGCTCATTGGACGGGATAGATAAAAGAGTAGTAATCGGTCTCCGTCCGTCGCCGGAGCCTCGCCCCAATACCCCAAATCTTCAACCGTTAGGGTCAGACCTATCTCCTCTTTTACTTCTCTGGCCGCCGCTGCGATAGCGGTTTCGCCTGGATTGGCAAACCCACCAATGAGCGCCCATTGTCCTTGGGATGGCCGGATAGCCCGCCGAATAACTAGTATGCCCGATCTGTGCTCCGCCTTGACCTGAACCAGTGCTACGCCAACCGGATATATAGGTAACCGGGTCTTAGCGCCACACTGTGGACAAACAATCGGGTATGTGCCACGAATTGGCCCACCGCACGTCTGACAAAACATCTCAACCGCTTGATCAGTCTTCATTGTCTGCGTCTTCTCTGACTAAAACGGATCAGATAAGCTTATAGCATGAGTAAAGATATCAGTCAAGGAATGATGTTGGGTCACAGCTGCCAACGTAGGTCAAAAAAAATATGGCGCCAAGCATTAAGCTGTGGCGCCGGATAGGTTTATGGCTCAGACGAGTCTATATCGACAAACGGTTCTCCGCTGACCAACATAGTTAGTGCCGCCCGGTGGGCCGGCAGTAGTGAACCTGGCAACTCTTGGAGTGAATACCATTCCCACCCCTCGCACTTATCTGGCTCGGCATTAACCAGCTCCCCAGCAAAGTCGCGCTTGACATAGATAAAGTGAGTAAAAGTGTATTGCGTACTGCGAAATTCTCGGACCGCTCCTAGCTTCTGCAAGCATCCAGCCGACTGGCCAGTCTCCTCCCATAGTTCACGGTCAGCCGCTTGATCAAGATTCTCGCCGAACTCCACCCGACCTCCAGGCAGTCCATATGCGCCTGCAGCATAACCACCCTTGCGTTGTCCTAGGGCTACTTTGCCAGTCTGGCTCTGCACGACAATAATGCAGACCCCCAAATGATCATTCATAACCTCTTCTCTCCTGACTAAAACGGCAATGGCTACTATCTTACCACAACCGACAAAGGCAGGGTTCTTGAGATAAATTTATCGCCGCTGAGCCACATGCAGGCTGCACAGCAATCGCTGCTCCGAAATCGAGATGGTTAGGGGAATAGCTAGCTTCTCAGCTAGATCTCTGGCTAAGATAGCCTCCAGCCCGGAACCAACTTGATTAGGGTTACGCTGGAATAATTGTTCCGTCTCCGTTATTGACGTGGTTGCTCCTTCAATAATAATATCTAACCCTGTTTCTGTCCGTCGGACTTGGGTGACCACTTCATGTCGGCCTGGACCGGTGGTAATCACAATAGCCAGCGTTAATAACTTTTGTAATAACACCCCTAGCCACTGCGGGTCCACGGTAGCCGTATAAAGCGGTCCAGTTGATAAAGTGCTATTGGCGAGCACCTGAATTTGGGCCGGCACTGACACATTAGTAGCTGCAATACCATCGGTTGGCGGCACCCAGCGGACGGTTGCGCCTAATACTCGACCAAACTGTTGCTGCAGTGCCACCACATCAGAACATAGCTGGGCCACGTCGACAGCCAGGCGGTTTTGTTCAAGGGTAATGTGCTTAAGGGTTAAAGATAGACGAACATCTTCGCTCATCCTAAAGGCTAGCTCAGTAATAGCTTCTAGCTGAACCAGACCAGCCGCTGACAGCGACTGCTTAAGCTGTTCGGTTAGCGCTTGATAACGAGTCAGTGCCATTTCCGAGGCTTCGGACAAACTGTCGTCATGGTCTGGCTGGTTGGTAGTTTGTAGGCTGACTATAAAGGTTAATGACTCAACCTGGCCAGCCAAATTAGTCATCGGCAATACCTGCAGGGTTACGGGTAATGGTGTAGCCGAGTTGGCCGTTAATAGAAGTAAGTCTGGCAATATTGCTCCAGTTTTTTCCTGTAGTATGGTCGGGATAGTAAGCTGACCGGCCGTCGACAATAACCCATTACCCGACCTGAGAAGTAAAATATCCAGCAATGGTTTTTTAACCAACTCGGCCGCAGCTTTCTTGAGCATTGTCTCAGCTGCTTTGTTGACTGACAAAACGGTTAAAGAGGTATCGGTAATAAAGAGCAGGTCTTGAACTTGCTCCAAAATGGCCTGGTCCAGACTAACCTGATGGCCAAACTCTTTGGAGGTCGCCTCCTTTTGCTGGTATTGCCGACTAATGAGATACGCTAATGGCACCACGGCCGCAAATGACGCCAAGTACAGAATGGCTACCGCTGGATCATCTTTAACCAACTGCCTCACTGCCGGGTCAACCGCTATCCCCAGTAAAAGCAGAGCTACGGCACTAATTAAAAACGAAATTGCCTCTGGTAAGCTTAGCAAAAAGCTCGCCCCAATAAAGAACAGAAGAACCAGGATTAATAAGGGACTATACAATCCACCGGTCGACATGACCGTGAACAAGGTTAAAAAAGCAATAACCCAAACGAGCCCCATTCTAATGTAAGACCAATATGGCAGACGGCGAGACAGGAAGACGTGGCTAAAAAACAGAGCAATTATCAAGATAGATAAAAGCAACAGCTGGGCAATGAGCGGAAAGGGTAAATTAAGAACCCGGAGTAATAAAACCAGGATGCTAGCCGATCCAAACAAAATGGCAGGTGGGGCAAATCTGACCATACTAGGTATTGTACGATGAGTCCTTGGCCGAGTCTACAGTTAGCAAGACCTAAACAACCTTGCACCCAATTGTTAATCCGTAGTACACTTCATGTGACTAAGCTTGCCTGATAGGCAGTAATCAGAGGAGGATCGCGTTACTTATGGTTTCCATACACCAAGCGTTGCCAGAGTCGTTATCAAATTGGCAACGATCAACCAAAGTCTGGGTAGCAATTGCGGCTGTCGGTCTTATTATATTCTTTGCCGCCGCTTCTTTGCTAACCTTTCGAGATAGTTTTCTCGGCCACGTCTATCAGCGTCCGCTAGCTCTAGCGGGTGGGTCAGCTGTTCTTTCAAGCAATGGCCAATGCCAATCAATCGATCAAGATAATCTCGCTCACCCTCAAGACCTTTCTTCGGCTAGCGAACTCGCTGGGGTCCTGGAAAGTAGTACACAAAGCTTAGTTGCTTCCGCTAAAGACTACCAAAAACTATCCTTTTTCACGCCTCGGCAACAACGACAGCAGCTCAAAGGACTTATCCTGGAGCAGGCAGCTGCTCGCAAAGCTAATCTGGTCGCCACTATTCGCAAGGACCCAGACCTGGCCATCAAGTCCATCGTTCCACCTCAGCATCAATCGACTATTGCCGATATCTCCCAAGACTGTATCGCCCAAAGCTTTACTGTTGAAGGAATCCTCGAAGACCTTCATGCCGATTTTGAAGAGATAAACGAGCCCAGCTACGACCAAATGAGCATTCTGACTGATTCAGGTAAACACTACTCAGTTCACTTTGCCAATATTGACAGTCAAATTGCTAACAAAGTCGACCTGCTGATTAATAACAAGGTTAAGCTAAAAGGGTACAAAATTGAAAACGATATTCTGGTTGATGGGAGCAGGGGTGATAGTCTAGCGGTGGGTTCGAATACCTCACTATCATTTGTCCAAGAAGCCTATGCTGCGAGCCATGCTGTTCCAAGCGGCAATCGTCGAGTAGCGGTTGTATTGGGGACCAATAAGAGCGGCGCGTCTAACCCGGCCAAAGTCAAACAGTTCTTCGACTCGACCGTTAATGACTACTTTAAACAGGTCTCCTACGGCAAAGTTAGTCTAACCACTAAGGTATACGGCCCCTACTCCTTCAATTCCACTTGCGATGCCTATGCCATGGAAGACCGAGCCGTAGCTGCCGCCGGCATATCCGAAAGTTCGTATGACCATATCGTCGTGGTGGATGATTATGAAATGTGCGATTTTTACGGCTTTGCTAAGATTCCCGGCAAAGTTTCTCTGGTTAAAGCTGTATCTATCTTAAACGGCACGCCTATTCATGAGCTTGGCCACAACATGTATGCCCACCATGCTTGGTTCCGCAATGAAGAATACGGTGACGTCTATAGCGTTATGGGCAAGGGGCTTAACTATGGCTTAATGAACTCGGCTCAACTAGATACTATCGGCTGGCTAACCTCGCCACGTATTACCACCGTTACCGAATCAGACACGTACGTTTTACATCCGCTTGGCAGCAATGCTAATGACCTAAAGGCTCTCAAAATAAATCGCGCGGGAACTTCCCCACTCTATGTCGAATACCGCCAGCCCATTGGCACGGACCAGAATCTTTGGAAGGTGAGTGGCACCAATGTCTTTAATGGCGCCTTGCTTCATAATACCTTCAGCTCAAAAATTTCTACCGCTCCGTTTACCAATTTAGTTGATGCTAGCGCTAGAGGAAATGTCGCTACCGTCGCTCTGGAAGTTGGTCGCTCGTACACCGATCCAGTTTCAGGTACTGTTATTAAAGTAACCGATCGTACTGCCAACGCGCTGACCGTAGCCGTCACCTTCCCTAATGGCAATCCTCCAGGCGACAATAATGACAATTGCAATCCGAACTCCCGGGTAGTCTGCCGAGGCACTTCGCCCACGCCTACTAACCAATCCCCTAGGACGTCGCCAACCACCACTGACACGCCGGACTCACCCGGTCCTAGTCGCCGAGTCTCCACGCCAAAACCCGACGTTACTCAAGCGCCACCACGTTCAGGCTCTACGCCAATCCCAGGCGATGTGATTACCGTGACGCCTCGTCCAACCTATATGTCTCCCAGTCCATCACCGACCAATAGTCCTAGGGTAACAACGACGCCCAAGCCTACCGCTAAGCCTACGCATACTCCTACGCCCAATCCAACCATCCCATTTAAGGATAGAATTGGTATCCCTGAGACCGCTGATTTGATTGTTCAAGACTTTAAGCTGATTGACCGTAGGGGGCAAGTTAAGACGCAGTTTAAGGCCGGTGAGGAAATATTTGTTCGCCTAGTTTTGAGAAATCAAAACATGTGGGGAAGCAGCTCAGAGAGCAAGTTTACCTTTAGTCAAGTATTCTCAAATCGACCAAGCCCAGTGGCTCCTGGCACAAAGTCCGACATCAACATGTGGATGAGGAACGGTATCTTTGGCCCCAGCTATGCCAACTACTACCTGTCTAATACCTTCACTACCAATAACTGGGCCTTCCCAGGTGTTAAGTCTTGGACAAAAGGGACTCCTGGCAAGTACACTGCCCGGTTCGTCTTAAACTTTGACCGAGGCGCAACAGAAACAAACTACGACAATAACCAGGCTACCGTAACCTATACCATTGTTAAGTAATTAGTATACGGATAAGATAGGAGCATGCTGTCTTTACAAGTAATAACGACCTCGCTCAAAAATCAAGACAGTCGCAATAAGAGACTCATTTATGTCTCGGCTATTGGCTTAAGTATCTTTTTTGCTGCGGCCTCGTTCCTGACTTTTAGAGACAGCTTTCTGGGGCAGGTGTATCAGCGACCGTTGGCGCTAGCTGGCGGTAATGTCTTATTAGCCGGCGACAATAGCTGCCTAGTCTCTCCCAAGGCGATTCAAGCCCGTCCGGATGACACATCGGCAGTCTATGAAGCGGCTTCCGTCCTCCAGTCCAGCACCCAAAGCATTATTGATTCAACCGACAAGTATCAGCATCTTGGGATATTTACGCCTAGGCAGCAGCGCGACAAGTTAAGGTCTCAAGTCGTAGAAGAGGTGGCTGCTCGAAAAGCCAATCTTATTGCTGTTATGGAGAAAGATCCTACCCAGGCTCTGGCCTCGCTGTTGCCAAAGACTGACCGTGCTGTCATTGAGCAGATCTCGAACCACTGCTTAGAGGAAGAGATTACTGTTGAGGGCTGGCTAACCGAAGCTAGCGCCGACTTTCCTGATCAGGAGGGAAGTTCTAGTAGGTTATGGTTAATGGCTAATGATAAAACCTACACCGTCTATGTAGGCAACATGGATAGTATTAGAGGCAAAGTGCAAGATTTGCTAGGCAGTCGCGTCCGCCTTCAAGGCGTTAGTATTGACGATCGAATTCTAGTAGATGGCAACCAGCCGCAGAGTGTTAGTCAAAGCGTAGCGTCGTCATTTAGCCTAATCCCTCAAGTTCAGGCCGCTAATTATAAAGGGGCCATAAATACGGGAACCCTTAAAATAGCTGTTGTTCTGGCTAGTTCTGCCGTCAGTAAATCGCAAATGCAATCGTATTATGACACAGCCGTCAAAGATTATTATACGCAAGTATCATATGGTAAGTTGCAGCTACAAACCACTGTCTATGGTCCCTATGCAATCTCCATTGACTGCTCAATTACCGACTCTGGCATCTTTGAGGATATTGCCAACCGTGCCAAAGCAGCGGCTGGATTAACAGATAGTAGCTTTGATCATATTGCAGTTATTGGTGATTTTAAAGGCCAATGCGGCTCGGCGTTTGCTTGGGGCGGATATTCACTCACTCCCGGGCACATTTCCTTGCTGTCGGTTAATAATATGAACAACCGACCCGAGACAGCTATTCACGAATTAGGCCATAACTTTAGCGCCAAGCATGCTGGTTTCGGCACCGATCAATACGGCGATCCCTATAGTGTTATGGGGCTATCCATAAACGCTGGCTTTATGGCAGCCAAAACGCTGGAGCAGATTGGTTGGCTGCCCACCGCTAGCATTAAGACGATTCCATATAGTGGCGACTTTACTCTACGCCCGATCGAGTATTCCTCAAATTACATCAAGGCTCTCAAAATTAATCGCGGTATAGGCAAGCAGCCATTATACATAGAATACCGTCAACCCATAGCTGCCGACGTTGGCTTAAATTCACGCGTTAATGCCAACTGGAAAGACGGTCTGCCTCATAGTAACACCACCGTCTTCTCTGGAATTTTGCTCCGGACTAACTACGATTGCGGTAGCTCATATCTTTGCACTAGACTAATTGCCACCCACAACGAAACCGATGCCGCTACGGCTGCCCTCCAGGTTGGTCAAACTTATACTGATCCTCAAACTCAATCAACAATCAAACTAGTTAGTCAGAATGGCTCAGAGGCGGTTGTTGCTATTCAACTGAAAGGAAGTGCCATTGTAGAGCCAATCCCAGGAGACACCATGACTCCAACCCCATCGCCAACCAATCAACCGACTTCTAGCCCCTCACCATCGCCTAGCCCAAGTCCATCGCCTTCACCTTCACCATCCCCATCACCTTCACCGAGCCCATCTCCCAGTCCGAGCCCGTCACCTAGTCCATCGCCGTCACCCAGTCCATTACCATCGCCCAGCCCTTCGCCATCACCATCGCCTAGCCCTAGCCCATCGCCTTCCCCATCGCCCAGCCCTAGTCCTAGCGAGCCTGCCCCATCGACCACTGCCGACCTGATCGTATCTCAATTTTCGCTCACCGACGCTTCTGGTAACCCCAAAACTCAGTTTAAAGTCGGTGAAGCCATCTATGTTCGTGTCAGCTTAAAGAATCAAGGGGCGCAGGATGCCGCAACTAAGGGAGGGTATACTTTTAGCCAACTATTCACCGACAGTCCAACTGAGGTCAAACCTAATACCAAATCTAATGCTGGTATCTGGATGCGCAATGGGGTGTTGGTTAAGAACTATCTGGCCACCTATGAAACCTCGCGCTTTGGCTTAAATAGTTGGGCCTTCCCAGGTGTTAAGAGCTGGGCCATGGACAAACCGGGCACTTACACAGCTCGAGTCTTCGTCAACGCCGACCACCAAGCCGCCGAAAAAGATTACAACAACAACCAATCTACCGTCACTTACACCATTGTGCCGTAAGAATAAGACGATAAAATAAGTACTTATACGTGTACGTACATATGTACGTACACGTATAAGTACGAACCGGTCTCAATTACAAAATGCTCCCTATGCTGTCATTTCTGGTCAGGCGAGTATCTTCTGTCTTCAATTAATGTCTAATAGTAAAACTATGCTGGGAAAACGGTAGGCTTAAAATGGCATTCATTTATGCGATACCCCCGCGCTAAAATCGCCTACCCGCAATCCGCTACCCGCTTATGCTACTCTGGTTACCAGCATTTTAGCGGCTACCGTCAATGTGGTATCCGTCGTATTGTTGTAGCTCAGAGTGGCCCCGATCCCGGTACCAGCCTGCAAGAAAACAGTAAAATGGAGAGATTGAATCGTATCGCCTGCGGGATCTTGCGCCACCACAAATCGTTGGTCGTTAGTGGTAAAACCGCACCCGGCCACAATGTAGGCGGAGCGAAACCCATTATTGTCTTCGCCCAACACCTGATCTTGCCAGTTGACCGTTAAGCTAATGGCGTAGACACCATCTACTTCGGCCACAACCGGCGGGCCGCTAGTCCAGGAAACACTAGTTCCCCGGTGAACCGTCTCGCTGTCCCAGCTGAGCATGGTCCCAGTGTCGGGCGGCACCTCATCATTAAAAATAACGCCAAAATAATCTCCAATCCCACTGGCTACCGCCGGTGTTGGTAATTGCGACACCGGTACTAGACCGTCGGCATTAAGAGAAGCATAGCCATTGGCCTGCCCTTTTTCTGACTTTTGTTGAGCCCCATCAATTAACCCAGCCGACTTCAGCTCGCCCGTTTCAGTATGAGCCACGCTCAAATAAGCATTTAAAATAGTCCCCCACTCCCCCTCATCGCTATTCGGTATTGGTAGCCGGATCATAGTAGCTCCTTGGTTATAACCTAATCATATCAGTGTGCTTGCCTGTAAACAAGAGAAATAAGCCAACTCAGCATCCCCATGTCCGAGTGCTATATGCGTCCGACTATGCAGTCTTCATATATAAATTGGCGGCTAGGAAAACCCAGCCGCCAAGAGAGTTAGATTGGTCGCTCTCGCATTAGACCATAAGACTGCCGCAGGTAATGGCAAGCTTTGGCTAGATCCAGATTGTCATGCTGGTCCCGCAAAGCAGATTCGGCCTCCCAGCTAAACGGTAATGCTGGCGCACGCTGCATAATCGCCCGCGGTACGCTGAGATTGGTTGGCGAAATTCGGCCAGCTACTCTGACCTGAACATGCCAGCTTTGCAGCAATCTCAGGCAACTAGTCAGCTCCTCAATTGATAGGCCATCGCCAATCCCTCGGCCATTATCAAGCAGCAGCGTGTCAACCCCTACCCCCGGCTGGGTCAAACCCAAGAGCGCCTCAGTGGTATCCGAATCGTTAGCTAGTAGCCGTCGCATGATGCTCCGACCTAGCGGCAAGACAAGGTGTTTGCCTGGGTGACGCTGGCTAATCTCCACCACGTCCTCTGGCAGTAGATCAAGGTTGCCTTTGGGAAAATTCAATTGAACTCCCGACAGGCAATCTCCGGCTACCCGATAGGTGTCGTCTATCTGCTTAATCAGGGTGGCGGAATAATTGTGCGGCCGCACGAACAAATGGGCCAGGTACTCTACTCCGGCGCACCGCACCATCATCTCCTTACCCTGGTAAAAATAGCGAAGCAGGCCATATCGTCTATCCAAGCTATTATCGGACGACCGACCATGAGTCGTCGACCAGCCCAGCGTCGTCAGGCATCCCGGAGGTTGGTATTGCACAACCTGCTCCAGTAAGGCTTCGACCTGCTCGCGGGAACCAACCCCAGAAATCGCTACGCCGTACATGTGTCTCTCCTTTTGACCTAGATCGCTCTCTAAAAACTGCCATAATTATACATCAACAAGCTATGGCATATAGCCTATATTTCATAATTACCATGCGCCCAATCCAAGATTAAACTGCTTGCTTGCGCGGCTGTTTAATGCTATAGTGAGCAGCACTATTGCTTCACTATAGTGATAGTATGGCTCGTAATGCATTCAGACAAGGAGAGTAAGAATGCAGCAACAATTTAAGTACGGCGACGACATGCTCCGTTTGGATGCCATCGTCGATCTGGAGGGGCAAGTCGAACCAAGCCTCAAGCTGGTCTGGGGCCCGACTCCGGCAGCAATTCAACATTTGGCCGAAGCCGGTGCCATCGATGCTCACCTCTTACTCGTGGTTGAGCAGAACGGCAGTCAGCGCCAACGATTAGTCTTACCCCTGAAGTGGGGCACATCGTACCTGACATTGAGACAATCGGGCAAGAATACCATTCACGCCACTATTGTCTGGAGCGATGATCCTCAAGACCTCTCAGCCAAACGGGTCTTGTTGCCGGAATATCACCATCCGTCATATGTTCAAGAGGTTCTGGTAGCAGAACGTCCGAGCGTGGCCGGACTACGATCGCAGGTAGCTCGGCTGAGACTAAAAATGCTACCATTCGAGCAGCAGGGAGAAGAGCTGAGTCGTGACCAACAGATAGAATATCTAAAGTTAGCTGACCAACTGTCGTCTGTCGAGGATCGGCTGGCAGACGTCTTGAGTAACGAGGAATTTGTGACTACGCTTGCCGACAATATCTTTGACCGCGGGCCGATTGTCAGAGAGGCTCATCAGTTGGGCTACGCTAGCATGACGGTAGAAGTGCCAGAGCAAATGTTTGCCACCAGCTGGCGGATAACAGAAATGCTCGGCTATTTTATTACCGAAAAGCCTGCCCGTGACAATTGTGATCTGCGCCGCAGGGCCATCCTGTCTGCTATTGTAGCCCCGGTTTTTATGGCTGGAATGTTGCTGCTAATGGCAATTGCCTTTTTCGTAACAATAGCCACTGTGGCTGTCGCGCTCATTGCCGGGCGGAGGGGTATAGACTACAGCTGCCTTAGGCCGAATAGCCTTACTACTCCAGTGGATATCTGGCAGGATAGCCATCCATCTCGCTGGTGGTATAAGGAAGTTCAAGACACTGCGCTCTTTGGCGGGACAAGAACCTCATACGTGCGTCGCCATCAGCTTAGCTTTGTCGTCAATCCGCCGGCAATTCTGGCCGTCATGGCGATCAGCTTCGCGCTCCTTTGGATCGTACCGGTTCAGATGGCCCTGCTGCTTCCCGCTACCATTTGGTTTGCACTAGTGATCATCATGGTCGGGTTGGCGGGGCTAAGGCTGGCCTTGGATGAAAGTGAACCTGGATCTCCTGAGTTGGGATCGATAGATTATCGTCCTGATTATGAGTACCAGTCGATCACCAGCTCACTTCAATCTCCTCAGCCACCGACTTTGCGATTGCGCTATCAGGAGGTCAAAGCCAGGATATGCAAACCGTTTAGCGCCAAGATCTAAGCTGCAGTCATGCAGCGTTCAACCGCCGTGGATACTCCTGTATCCACGGCATTCTTATTTTCTAATCAACAATAAAGTAATAGGTAAAAAAGAAAGCCCGATAACGAGTCATCGGGCTAAAAAATTGGCAGTTAGTGTTTAGCCGCTACCAGTATAAGAAAATACTGGATCACAGCTGGTAATGACGGGCAAATCGGTCGAGCCATTCTGTTCCCTGGCATTACCCGAAGCGTCAGTAAATTTGGCAGTCACATTCTTGGGCAACTGCCAACTAGGGCACTGGCCATCTTCTGGCACATTGATCACGAAACTGACCGTCTGAACGTTCTGAGCGCTGAGCCCGCCTCGAGATATAGGGGCGCCATAGGCATACTTCTCCAGAAAATCCGGTCCGCACACCGTCGGGGTTAGGCAGTGGTTGGCCATGTACTGGATAGTCACCTCATTATGCAGTTCGGCGGTCGTCGTAACTGGAGCTGGCACAATAAAAATGTTGTAGAAATACCATACTACCAAGCTCAATAGGAGCAGAATTGGTACCAAAATTGGTATTCGCAGAATTTTGTGCCGTGGCTGCGTTGCCTCAGTCCGGAAACTGTCTCTATTCATTTTATCCTCTCCAGTTGCCTTACTCACCAAATTGTGAGCCACCGGAGTATACATTGCTATAGGATAGAATGTCAAACTATGTGCTCATAGCTTGAATTGGATAAATAAAAAATAAGGGCGCCGATTGCTCGACGCCCATGGTGAAAAAGCTTTAGCCTAGCCAATAGCTGAAAATGGCGTAGGATTCGCTGCTATACCAACGAGTATTTAGCTTCACTTGACTGCTAAGCAACCGAAGCTCCTGAAGTAAATGGGTATAACTATCGCAATCTCCTTTAGACAGTCTCATGACGACCGGTTGAACCATAGTCTGGGATAGCTCTAGACACATCCAGCTGGCTTGCTCCAGATAAGCCAACCTCTCGGGTTCAGAAAGGAAGTCATGTCCGGTCAGTTCAACCAACAGCAAAGGTGCTTTTGCGCGTCTGAGTTCACGTAGCTTGAGAGCTGGCCAAACGCCCTTATTATTGAGTGAGGCCATGACTGTCACCGTCACAACTACCGGGAAAGAGTGTATCTCCCAGCCAAGATAACCCAACTGCCACGGCTTAATTCGTATTTGGTACTTACCAAGGCTGGCCGCAAACTGTGACAGTATTGGTGACACTAAAGGCTCATACCGTTGCAGCATCTCATTCTGCCAGACTTGCCTTTTATCCTTCACAGCTAATTCTCGAGCCATTTCGAGATAGTCTATGCCACCAGCCCGGCTTTTATGCCGTTCGAGCGTTTCCGTAAAGCGTGGGAACGAGTGGGATTCTGTCATCTTTGTCTCTCCTTACTGTGCTACCCAACTTTCGAATTCTGCAAAGTATAGCTCGTATCAGTAAGGAAGTAAAGCTATAGAATTGCCTAGTCTGTTAAAGTCTGGCCAAAAAGTATCGCCCGTTTCTTTAGTCAGAAACGGGCGATGAGTTGTAAGCTATGTGGCCGGTAGGGCCAGATATAGCTTGTCAATGCGTGAGCTGACGAATAAATCAGTCCGCTGCTGCTTGCCAATCTTTAGGTCGCTCGACCTCATACCAGGCATAAGGCCATTCGTAGGTAATCCCTCTGGTATCCGCAGCATGGCCAGGGACACAATGCCCTGGACTGGATCGTCCACCACTAGGGCATGACGGTTACCGCTGCTCATCTCCATCAGGATTTGCGTACCAGTTGGCACCGAATCCAGCTGGATAGACTGTGGCTGTTGCCAGGATGTCGGCACCTTGCTCGTCAACAGTTGCCGCAAAGCTAAGGCGACTGGATGAGTCATAGCCGAGCTGTCGGCTGGGCCCAAACCGTTTGAGCTGGATATACCAAGCGCAGTGTACAATCTACTCAGGTAGACTGAATTGGACCCCATGGCTGGGTGAGCCCGCATCTCAGGAATCTGGTAGCCCCACTGCTCTTTAAATCCATGTCTGACCAAGCCAAGTGCCTCAGTGAACTGTCCGCTTTGGTTAGCTCGATCCAGCAAGCTAGCAATCGTAGCCGCCCCATAGCGATGACAGGTAGCCAAAGCTGACATCAGCCAGTCGGGCAACTCTTGGCCAGTCTGGGTAAGGATCTGCAAGAGCTGTTCCTCAAACTCGGTTTGCTCGGCGGCAAGATCTGCCTCGGTTGGCTCTTGTTGCGACTGAGCCAGGCGTTGTGTGTACGCAGTTACGCCGCAGGGCGGCGTAAACTCAGACGGAGGCGGTTCCACTGACAAACTCGAGATGGCATGCACCACCACAGACTGTTCAGTATCGCCAATATTCTCCAACAGCAAATCCCGTCCAACATCCGGGCCACCAAGATTTATCATGCTCAGCCGTGGCCGGGGTAAAAGAGTCGCTCCGTAGCCACCCATACACAATGTTCCAGATGGTATTGGATCGGCCAGTTTTCCGAAAGGGTCGTGAAAGTGAAAGTCGGGGCTGAGAATAGCGCAAACGGGCATCAATTCGGTATCGACAGTCGTCCATGCCACCACCTGAATACGGACCTGCCTTTGCTCGCCATACCTGGCATCTTCTGCCGTAATAGTCAAAATACCACCAATTCCAACATCGCTCCAGGCGACCCTGTTTTGTAATAGTGCCTGAATGCCAGCTCCCAAATGTCTCTGTGCCGATGTATCCATCTGCCACACTCCTTCCGGTTGTCTCCGTAGGTGCACCACCTGCACCAATCCGCCGGATTATATAGCATGTGACGGCAATATTAAAGTTATGGGCTTAAAAGATATTAGATATTATCTAAAATAGTTCAACCAGATATGCCACTACGTGCAAAAAGAAAAGGTGTCGAATACTCGACACCTTGGTAAAGAATTAGCGGAACTAGCCAGCAAACTGTTGGTTAAAAATGGCATAAACCTCGCCACTCCGCCGCCGTCTCCCCATCCGTCGCAGTCTCACCTGGCTGGACCAAGGGCTAGCCTGCAACAGTTGCGCATACTGATCATCAGCATCCGCTGGAACGGCCATGACTACCGTGCGTTGCAGCTTTTGAGACAATTCCAAACCAAGCAGGCTGGCATGTGCCAGGTAAGCAATAACCTCTTTTGGTGAGGTACGCTCCACCTCAACCAGCAGTATTGGCGCTGTTTTACGCCGAAGCCTAAAGAGTCTGTAAGCTGGCCAGACACGATCGTTGTCATACGAGGCCATGACGGTAACGCGAAAAACTGCTCCAGAAGAATGAATCGCCTCCCATCGTTTGTAGCCAGACGTCCAGCTTTGATCGCCTAGCGTTGCTTGGCCTAGGCTAGCCATAAATCTTTGCAGAATAGGGTCGACGATAGGGTCCAGTTCTTCTGACAGCCTGGAGTACCACGCCTTCATCTGCCGATCGCGAGCCGCTTGCGCCTCCGCTTGATTGGCTGCCTCCTTTGCCTCCGTATCTCTAATTTGTCTTTCTTGTCGATCCAACGCCTCCTGAAAATCAGGAAACTCAAATTCGACGACCATTTTGCTCACCGTCCTACACGAAGTGCAAAGCCCTATGCTTGCAATTGGAAAAGTATACTTCATACAAGACGATTTTGCAATGTTATAGGCTACTATCATCGGCTGTGCGATAGCTCTCAAGCGTGCTATAATTCGGCTAACCGCGGAAAGACATCTTGGGAAGGAGAGAAAAAAGTGAATACTGCGCCCAATCCAAGCCGGACATGGCGGTGTGTCCTGGTCGCCTTTTTACTGCTTTTTCAGTCAATGACGATTGCGTTGAATACGCAGACTAATTGGCACCAGTATACTAACCTGTTCACCGGTTACGCCGAAATCAGCCAAGATGAGTATAGCTCGCTGGTAGGCCAAGCTACTGAGGAAGCGATTCCCTTCACTCTCAAGCAAACTGATACCGACAAGTTAGAGATTGTCTTCGTCTTAGACCAAGCGTCCATCGTCTATCTGTCCGCATCGGCCGGGCCAGCACCAGCGCCGTTTATTAACCCGTTGATAGTCCGGCCAGAAGATGGCTACGCGTACCTACTACCTCTTATCCGCTCTATTCAATCAGACAGGCGAGTGAGTAGCGCTATCGTGTTGGGAGAGTTTGCCTCTGGGCAACATCACTTCACTATTAGCCAGGATCGATCGGTAACATTGCCGGTATTGGACTCGTTGCGGCTTAGGCTAACTAGACCAAGCAGTGACTCGGCGATAGGGGTGTTTATTGCCCATAGCCCGATCATCCGGCTAAAAAATCCGGCTAATGTGCTGGACGACATGCCGATGATTGGCTATGCCGAAATTGCCAAAGACGCGTCTGGCTTTCAGGTGACCACCACCATTATTTTCTCCTCCGAGAATGGTGGCACTATGCCAGCTACGCTGCTCCGCTCCTTTGGGCGGACTGTGGATGTTGAGTGGGTCAGTCGCCAAATCTTTGTTGGCGATGCGGGTCGCCCCCACCTGCGACGTGGGCTGTTCCAAAAGCAGGACCATCAGGCAGAGCGCATTACTCAACACGCTCACTTGGATGGTCGACCTGTATTGGCTGTGGCCACGGCCAATAACAACTTTAGCGATGGTCGCTATCATCTTGGTCGCTGGAGTCTGCCAAACCTACTGGTCAGCATGAGCCGCAATGCCATCTACTATGCGCCCAAGCCAGTCTTTCTGCCACCGCAGCAATGGTCCCAGTCTCTGCTTGACCAAATTCCGGAGCTGCAGCAGTGGAGCTTATTTGAGCTAGCGCAAGAAGACTGCCTTAACCTAGGCGACACGAGCACGCCTCAGGCTATGGCGCTACAAGCCCAGCTAGACATTGTCAGGCAGTACATTCATGTACACTATACGCCTCGCGGGTGTAGTCACGGTCAGAAAATCGCTCTTTCCTGAAAGGAGGAGTCTCAACACCACGGCGCTTAGATCTGCTAAGCGCCACTCCCTTTTGCTCAGTTAAGACATCGTTTGATTTTTAGGTGAGAATTGATCAAGCAGTTTGGTCGCTCGTTTATTCACCGCTTTTGACCGATGCGATTGCATACGGCGGAGAATAGCCTTTATAGTATTCACCGGAAACAGGCCTAGGCGGGTAAAGTGTGCCAACGCATCCATGCAGTTCGCCGCCACGATCCAGTCTATGGCTGGATCATTGCACCGCTCGGTCAACCATGTAATAGCCCGCTTTTCCTGCTCACTCGTAAGCTTGATTTGTGTAAAAATCTCAGCCAAATGCCATTGAATTGAAGCTTGAGAGCGTTGACTCAGCTCAGTCAATAGAAGTTCAGTATATGGCTCCAGCCATTCAGGGTGTACACGACACACTTTTTCAATACTGTCTATCGCCCGCATTCTCACCCACGCGTCGTCATTATTCAGGCACTCGAATAGCTCTTCTAGGCGCGAGCGGTCCACTAACGTTGCATCCAGTACTTCTTTGGCTCGACCTAAATAATTTGTATGTCCGCCAGTTATTAGTATGTTCGAAAATGGCTCAACCATAGTGTGATTTTATAGGATAGAAAAATATGGGGCAAGCGACATACTCGCTATGTTTAAATGCGCACCGGTTAATTTCAAAAGCTACTGCGTCGGCAGCGCTAGAGTGCAAGAGTTGGTAGATTGGCCGGTGTGACTTTCATGATCGGAACCCTAGCTACTTAACTAAGGTTCCGATTCACTTGCTATCCTTCCGGATATCGCTCAAGCACACGCTCAAGATCACGAATCAGTGCTTGCTCATCATCGTTGAGCACGTCCAGCTCATGGAAGCGCTCTAGATATTTGCGGAGTCCATCGGCATCAAAAGGACGTAGTTCACCACCATCATCATTATTGTAGAGTGGCTCCCACAAGTACATACTTTGTAATGTAAGTGCCAGACCGTCTTCTGAGCCGAGCTTGCGGAGTAGGCTTTCAGCCGCCGCTTGCCTTCGTTGTGCCTCAGGTATACCTGGTGCATTTGGTGAAAAGCCGCTTGCCCATGTCCATGACATTGTCGTCCCTCCTAAGGGATAAAAACGGTTGAAGCTGCCAAACCTCCAGTATAATAACACGCGCTTCAAATCTTCTCATATCGGACGCCGCTCATGACCAGCAGTTGACACCTCAGTTGAATGTGCCATAGCGTATACATATGGCTCAAGAAACTTCTCCCTGCGTAATAATATGGCTGTAACGGTGGATATCGTTATTTTAACGGTAGCCGATGACCGTCTAAAACGTTACTAATCAAGCGGGCAAATCCACCATACCAGGGCGTCTATGCTCTACTTGGCGGATTTATGTTACCCGGTCAATCGCCGGAAGGGGCTGCTAAAAATATCTTAGAAGTCAAAGCTGGAGTCAAAGCCGATCATCTGGAGCACCTGTATACGTTTGATCGATCCGGTCGAGACCCGCGCGGCCAGGTCATTAGCATTACCTACGTTGCCCTGTTGTCAGTTGATGATTAATTGAGTTAGCCGGCCATAAAACACAGGAACCCAAGTTATTTGATGTTCACTATTTACCAGATATTGCCTTTGACCACGACGAAATTATTGATTATGCTATCAAGCGACTGCGGGCCAAGCTAAGCTACCCCAATATAGTTTACTCGCTTTTGCCCGATCAATTTACCCTCACTCAACTGCAGAATACCTACGAAATTATCTTGGGGATTGTATCAGGATAAATCGTTGGTGTTCTCGACTCCCAGATCGACCGGGTCAGAAAATTTTTATGGTCTTTCCACATCATAGAACTATTACACTGAGATAGAATGCAGTCTTTAGTTATTTTTACTCTCTAACTCCTTTACCCCAGCGGCACGGCTAATGAGTATTGACTGGACTACTAGCAGCAAGACGGCTACTTCAACAATCAGCAAATTGAAAGGGTGGGTTATAAAGCCTAAGGCTATGATTAAAGTAGTAGCCCCAGCTGGAGGATGGGATATCCGGCACAGCACCATAATGGCCCCTGTAGCGGCTAAAGCTAGTCCAGCGGCTATAACTCGAGATAGTAAGACGCCTTCCTGCATGACGGATGGATGAGTTAATAAATCTGTTACGAGTAGAGCCGCAAATCCACACGCAATGGCAATAGCATGGCCCAAAATGGCATTCCTAGGCTTAGCCGCCTCAGATGTCGGCGATTGAAAAAACAGTATGGCGGTCGGACCAAGTGATGGAAATAGCAGTGGGAAATGGGTCAAATACGCCAACAAAGACAGGTATCCCAGCGTAATAAAGCAATTAATAAACACAAACACCGCCCAGACATATTCCGGCTTAAACCGAGCAAGCAAGCTCGGTAGTTTTAAACGACGTATTCCCCGAGCTTCAATGTGATTATCCGGCAATGTAGAATTCATTACTCACCATACTAGCAGAATGTTTTATGCTACTGCCATAGAAAATTGTTATCAAGAAAAAATAGGTGGAGGAAACATTCCTCCACCGTCAGGATGAGTTAGGTTGGCTCTTTCCAGGCCCGACGCACCAAAATCAGGCAGAGACGGCTGACAAGATAGGCCACGCATGTACTGATGATGTAGAAGGCAGGCGACCTATCGAGCTGCTGGTGCAAATCCCCAAGTGAAGCTGCTGACAGCAAGCCAGTATACAAGGCTATCCCCAACAATTCAAGTCCAACCGCGCGATACAATTTGCGCCGATAGAGCCTTTCCCTCAGACGCTTCAGCTCCACAGAAAGCTCGTGTCGCCATGGCCCATGCCATATATTCCACAGAATCGCGCCACAGGCCATAGTAGCCAGCAGGAATCCGATAGTGGAGTGGGTAAAGAAATTGCCGTTAATCACCCGTGCAATAGACAAAGGCAGGCCGACTCCAAAGCCGCCAATGCACAGAACGGTAACATACACCTTGGTTCGAGTCGGTACCGTTGCCATGTTCATCTCTCCTAAACGCACTGTCGCCGCAATGCCACGCTAGTATATGCTCTATGCTGACTAGACTCCAGCCAGCATAGAGCTTGCTATAATGCAGGCTAACGATTTTTGGATCCAGCGCATACGTAGAATGGCGCCCATCGAAGGTGCTAATGGGAATGAGCTGGTCGTTGCTTCAACCTGTCGATTCTGTCGGCAGGTGGATACCCAGACTGTAATAGTCTTGCGATCCGGTCTGCTCGTTCAGCGGATCAAATGGTCTGCGTCGCTGCCGCAGTAGCTGCGGCCCCGGTTTCAAGCGGTACCACCTGAGAGTGTTCTGAATCTCCTTCAAGTTGCCACCCAAATCCTCAATCACAATCGGCCAATCAACTACCTGACTGAGCATCAGTGCTAGTCGAATAGCCTTAGATCGCAGCTCAGGATAGTCCTCGTGCCTCAGTGATAGTGGTGGCAAGGATCGGGCTCCGCCTGGCTGGGCTTGAACAAATAATGCTGCATCGGCTCGCCAGATAGTGAGCGGCTTTATTAGACTCAGCCACCCTAGCTGTCTTCCCTGGATATTCAGGTCATGTCTGGCCGAGACGGAGATGGTGTAATACAAATTGCAGAGCCTCCACTCTAGTCCGCCATTCTGAGTACTGAGGCCAACTCCAATCGTATCGTCTATATCGGCAAAGGTGCTCAGCGCCTCGGCGATCCGCTTGCCTATCTTACCGTTCAATTCCCTCTCCGCCTCTGGCGGTAGAAGTGTGCTTAGACTGCTCACTTGTCTTTCTCCTTTATTGCCAACACATTCCGTTCTAGCCTCAGGATTGTAGCACTCGAAAGGTAGGCAAGCAACTATATTGGGGGGATTACACCTGTAGAACCTGCCTTGCTAATCAAATTGATTCATGTATATGCTGTCAGTAGAATGTGTGTAGAATCCTATTCGCTATAGCTTTTTATTGGCACGCAATAAGTATTTTAGCTATAACTAGTGGCGGCGCTTTGTCGGCCTTTACGGCTGGTCGATCAAGACGCACCACGTCCTGGCTAAGTACCTATTTAGTGATTGTTGTCGGTTTGCTGCAGTGAGGGTTAGTGGCGGGGTTCGCTTGGCTAGGCCCAGTAGTGTCGGTTATCTGGATAGCACTTTAGTAGTGTTTAACGTAGGTAGTATCTTGGTTATGTTGGGCACCTGGCGCAAATACACTGCAGGCAATCCAGGCCACGCTGTTAAAGTCGGTATTCTATTGCTTGTATGTCCAACGGGACTTTACTTGGCCAGCCTATGGCCCATTCTCCCTACCTGGCCTTCCCTAGTCGTCTTAATCATCGTAACAATCATTTTGTCTGGCGCAGCTCTCGGCCAAATCATGTCTATCCGCCGCCAGCCTGATACGAGATAGCCTCTGTTGTAAATTACGTAGCGGCTATATATAGCCATTTATTGCCCATAACTATCTTCTGCATCGCTAGTCGAGTAAAGTAAAAAAGGGAGTACCTCACAGATTGTGCTGTCTTGTACGATGTGCTGTCTGGGTATGGCTGTGTAAAAAGTAGGCTAGTAAGCGATAAAGTCAAATCAGGCCAGTTGACCAACTAACTAGCTGACTCCGGTTGTCGCAGTTTCAAGCCAATCCCAAGCCCAAGCAAGCTTAGACCGATTATGGTTACTGCCTTTAGCGGAGCACCAGTGGCGGGCAGAGAGTCATTGCTACCTAATACCGCAAAGCTAACCCAGTTGCTCCAAGGCCCATATGTGCCATCTTGATTATCTATCCGAGCTCGGTATCGGTGAGCGCCTGGTTCCAATGTGACTGGTGGACTCCACACCCAGTTGCCCGATCCATCAGCCACAACACTGCCGGTCTGTGGTGATGATTGGACTTCGACCTGGACGTTGGTATTAGCTGGCGCCGTACCGGTCAACCGCACCTCCAGCCCCGAAGCAAATTGGAATCCCGTCGTAATGGTGAGTTTTGGCGTATCTGAAGTTGGCGTTGGAGTTGGGGTACTCTCAGCCGAGGGCCAAGAGGCTAAATAAATCTGGCCAGGCCTAGCTGCCACTACGGCTTTGCTGCCGTCAGCCGCTATGTCCGATACTAGCCAGGGATGCTTAGTGCCACTGTCGGGTTGGGTCTCAGTCCAGGAATCTCCACCATCAACGGAAAAATAGAGCTGTCCACCTGCGTCATCAGACCCCATATCACCTACCAGCTGCCGTTGCCCGTCTCCGCTAACCGACACCGTCGCCCAAACCGCTTCTGCCTCACCCGATGGTTTTAGTTCAGACCAGGACTGTCCGCCGTCTATCGAGCGATAAACAGAGCCAATCGATGAGTCGTAGGCCGCAACTAGTATGGCTTGACCATCTTGACTCATATCCATAGCTACCCAAAAACGATCGGCGTCTCCCGCTGGCTGAACTTCATCCCAACTTTGGCCACCATCCTTAGATAGATATAACCGCTTATCCGACCCAGCCAAGACGGTTTGACCATCCGGACTAACACTAGCGCGATACCAATTGACATCCACATCCCCGGCTGGCTGAACTTCATTCCACTCGAGCCCCTTATCAGACGACAAGTATAATCGACCTCCATAGGCCCCAGCCAGCAATAGTTGGCCATCTGCACTCATGCTACTGACGCGCCAGCTCATATCCACATCCCCGGCTGGCTGAACTTCATCCCAGTCTGCCCCCTTGTTGTCCGAGATGTACAATCTGCCCGTCCCGGCCCCAACAAGGATGGCTTGACCGTCATCGCTCATACTGCTGGTCTGCCAATCCAAGTCAACCTCTCCAGCTGGCCGAACTTCGGACCAGCTATCTCCGCTAGTAGCGGTCAAATAAAGCCGTGATCCATACATTCCGGCCAGAGTAACTTGACCGTCATCGCTCATGCTAGCCACATTCCAGTTCGCTTTCTCATAAGGCATTTGTGCCGTCTGCCAGCTTTCACCTTGATCATCCGACAAATAGAGGTCTCCCATCGAATCATTGTGTTCCGGTCCGACCAGTATAGTTTGGCCATTTGAACTAACTGCGGCCACATTCCAGTTATCATTGGTATTGCCAGCTGGCCGAACTTCGGTCCAACTAGATCCATTATTCGTTGAGACGTAGGATCGACCTCCATAGGCTAACGCCACCATGGTGCTGCCGTCATTACTAAATTCTACCGCTCGCCAGCTCTGACCTGTGACACCATTTGGTTGAACAGTTGTCCAGTCTTCGCCTCCATTGCTGGACAAATAAAAGTAGTCATCGAGTACTCCGGCTGCCAAATGGGTGCCATCACCGCTCATCCGGCTGAATTCCCAGAAGGCATCGTCGGCGCCGACTGGCTGTACCTGGACCCAATCTGCTCCGCTATTGCTCGACATATACATGTAACCGCCATTATTGACAGCCATCAGAAGCTCACCCTCATCGTCAATGCTAATACCACTCCAGCTCCAGTCGGCATCACCCATCGGCTGCAACTCTTGCCAGGTAGCACCGCCATCATACGATATGTGCAACCTGCCGTCGTTTTCACTAATGCTGCTTAGTGAGCTAATGACGATAGTTTGGCCATCCGAGCTCATGTCAGCACTAGTCCAGCTGATGTCTTCGTCACCGGCGGGTTGAGACTCAGTCCACGTCGAACCACCATTGCTGGAAATATAAACACGGCCACCTTGCACCGCTGCTAAAAGTTCTTGACCATCACTGCTAACAGCTGTGGCCTGCCAGTTTTGATCTACATCTCCCGCTGGTTTAACTTGGCGCCAACCCGCTCCGCCGTCAATTGTTAGCCAAAGTCGACCACTAAATGCGCCAGCAAGCACTGTTTGGCCGTCGCCACTCATACTGGCCGTCTGCCATCGATCTTGCACTTGCACTTGAGTAGTTGGCGTAACTTCCTGCCAGGTAATGTTTGTGGCGGTTTGGGCACGACCAGCGTTGGGCATCACTAGACCAATCAAAGCAATGCTGAGCGCTGCATATCCCACAGCTTTTGCTATCGAAGTTAGCTTCATATATCCATAATACCACCATGCTTGCCTGCAAAAAAGCTGTCAGTGCCAAGTGCCATTAGTGCACAGTATTGTAATTTTTGTTCAGACGAGTATAATCCGCCTAGTCATCGATAGTAAGGTTAGGACAAGACAATGCTAGGCAAACTGTTCGGCCGTCGGTCAGTCGAGCGCGTTGAGTCAAAAGACATGATTGACGCTATCCTTGATCCGCCGGACAATGATCTGCCCGGACTGACGCTGAGGGATGAAGTTATTCTGGCAGTTCTAATTCAGGATTGTCAGCAAGCTTTTTCAGACTGTGTCGATCCCGCTGATCGCCACCTTATAGCTGGGCTTTGGTAAACAGCTATCGCCGAGGCATATCATTAGGCGATTTAGCTACTGAAGTCATAGTCAAAGCGAGAGGGGATAGCGATGATTTGACCCAGGACGAAATCGTCAACAATCCTGCCTATCGTCGTGAGTTGCTTCAGCTAGTGCGGAATACGGCTAACCGTAACCTTCGGTAAATGAAGACGCGCCTAGGTTTAATGCCCCATCTTTATACAGATGGGGCATTTTTTATACCTAGCTTTCGCGACCAACATCTCTGCTCTGCGATGCTAGGATTAGCATACAGACAAAATGGCTATACGAACCGACAGTATAGTTGCAGAATACCTCTCCATACTCGATGAGCCAACAACTCAGGGTGCTGCAGCTCATTGGTAGACAAAATCTTACGATATACCAAAATGCAGTTGCGCACTCTATCGTGCTGGGGTTTTACGCTTGAGTAATTATCTCAGAAGTTGGAATAATACGGTTGCGTTTGTTCTTAGAGTCAGGCAAACCGGTCGTTAGCAAATAACCTTGCCAAAGTCGATCTCCGAC
>CAZHWT010000002.1:0-93702 GCA_964536215.1 uncultured Candidatus Saccharibacteria bacterium | reverse complement strand
TTTGTCCGTCAAAATTTCGGGCAAATATCGGATCATCGAACCATCCGATCCTGTGATGCACGGAGACAGCGGCGTGGATCGGGAAATCTTCTTCTGCTTGATTTCCGCTTATCTCAGGCGGCTAATTGAGCAAGAGCTGGGATACTCACTACTCTAACAAAATGCGAGCCGCCGGACTCGGTTAACTTCCGGCATTCTCTTTTTTGGTGACAATACAATAAAATAGATGCAAGCTGACAGCTTTTTATTTAGACTTATAGTAGTTGACAAATTGTCGTTGAAGATATAAAGTGTGCAAGCTTTGCACACTTGCGAACGAAATAAAGGAGTATCCAATGATCCGAGAAGTCACTGGGCAAAAAACCAAAATTGCTGCCCTGGCTGCTGGCTCCGGAGGTCGGACGCTAGCGTTGGGCTTGAAAGAGCTGGCCAATGTCGCGGCCGAGCTCTATACCATTATCACTGATAGCGGCGGGTCTACTCGCTCATGGCGCAGCCATGGAGCCCCAGGAGACATGCGAAAGCAGATCTCCACGCTGATGGTTGACCGTGAGATGGCGGCAGCTTTTGAGTTGCGTAAAGAGGATGGTCCGTTTCAAGGCCATCCCATGGGGAACCAGTTCATCTATGCTTTGGCCGAAGCTTGTGGTGGTGATCTGGATAAGGCAGCAGAGAAGATCAATCAGACCTTTGAGCTGCTGATTCCCGTCTATCCTATCTCCAACAGAGGTACTTCGGCAGGATATCCCCATCTCCAAGGTGAGTGGGCCAACGGAAACACTTTTTCGGAAGAGGCTCACATTGATGAGCCTGGCGAGGAAAATGAGGCCTACAGAATCGTGAAAGCTAGCCTTTCGGAGCCTGTCTACCTCAATCCCCGGCTTCAGGCAGGGCTTCTATCTGGGGAGATTACCGTTCTAACCATCGGACCCGGTAGTCTTTATGGCTCTACTGTGGCTGCGTTGTTAACCAGCGGTCTAAAAGAAGCGATTGACGCCGCTCCTGATCTGACCGTTGTTTACACCTGCAATATGGCTACCCGCCCAGGCGAGACGACCGGCATGTCGGTTTTGGATCACTTTGAGGTGGTTAACGGTAATCTGGGCAAGCACAAGGTTGATATCGGCATTGTCAGCCGCAATCAACCGACAAAGTCGATGATCCAGCAGTACGCCGAAAAAGGTCAGGAATTGCTTAATCCGACCGATGATGAGTTGGATAAATTGCCCTGCGAAGTTCTGCAAGGCAACTTCCTTAGGCCAGGGGCTGAAGGTGAAGCTTATCACGATCCGTATCGCTTGGCGGTAGAGCTTTTGCGGATCAGCAAGAGAAAGGAAGTGGCTTGAGACAGCAGCGCCGGCGCGGATTTATCCGTGACCGGCGCCTTTTTTATTTAGCCTGGTGTCGTACACTTATGTACGTACACTGGTACGTACTAAATTACGTGCTTTTTATTCCACAACCTCTCCTGACTCTTGTGAAACCATACCGCGGCCAAGAGAAGGCGAAGCCTATGACTTTTGGTTACAGCAAAAGAATCGACAAAGGCCGATTTAAATAGGCATTTAAATGCCTATTTATTGCCAATGACTGTGAATCGGGCGGAGGAGAGCTATCTCTTGCGCGGCTATTGACTGCATGCTAGTCTGATAGGGTATGGATGCAATTCGTAAACTATTATTAACATTTGTTATCAATGCCGCGGCCGTGGCTCTCACAGCCACCATGCTGCCGGGTATGATTTATACAGGCGGACTAGAGGGATTGTTGACCATCACTTTGGTTTTAGCGGGGGTTAACTTGCTGATCAAGCCCACCCTGGGTTTGTTGGCTTTACCAGTGGAAATCGCCACGGTTGCTATTCTGACGTTGCTAGTAAATGCTGGCATGTTAATAGTTCTATCTCAGACGATCGTAGGATTTACTCTGTACCCATTTGCTTTTCCGGGCATTTTAAGTGGGCCCTTTGTGGTGGCACCGTTTACGTTACCGCCGTTTGGTACGGCTATTATTGGTGCCCTGTCTATTGCCATGATTGTGTCAATCCTGTCATGGCTGACTGGGCTGGGTGGTAAGAAAGCCAAGAGTCATCATTAATGTAAAATCAGAAGTATTTAGGCTCGAGATACGAAACAAATTAGAAGTGTGAAATCAGAATGTTTTCGATTTTTTATTTATAATTTGTTTCGTCATTTCACATTTCTTAATTCTCATTTGATGCCCAACTTTAGCTGGAGTGGGTTCTGTGTTATAATCAGTCCCTATGTTGATGAATATTTTATACGGCGTCGAAGCCGTTGTAAGTGTGCTTTTAATTGTTTTGGTCTTGCTTCAGGCCAAGGGTGGGCAAGGTTGGAGCATGTCGTTTGGCGGTGGTGGTGGCGTTTACCGAACACGACGTGGGGCTGAAAAGCTCATTTTTAACGCAACTATTGCTCTTGGCATTGTGTTCGCAGTCTTGTCGTTGGTGACAGTCATGCTTGGCTAAGCTGATTGTTTTTGTTTCTCTCATTATGCCTTCATTTTCTCCTACTATAGGTACGTCCGTAGCGCCCAGAGAGCCAATTTGGCGCCGTTGGGCACGGCTATACCGAAAGTGGTTGCTTGTTGGCGCTGGTATCCTGGCGTTGCTAATTATGGCCGCGGCAGGTTGGTGGTTTTGGCAAGGGCAATACATCCCTGCACCGGGTGGAACTGTGACTGAGGGGATTGTTGGTCAGCCTAGTCATATTAATCCTCTCTTTGCCTCGGCAAATTTGGTAGATGCTGAATTAAGCCCGTTAGTATTCCGTGGCTTATTACGCACCAACGATGAACAAGAGTTGGTGCCAGATCTAGCTAGCGAATGGTCGCGCAGTGAGGATGGTAAAACATATTCATTTACCCTAGGTGATTATTCTTGGCATGATGGTCAACGTATTACTGCCGAAGATGTGGCCTTTACCATTCACCTAACACAAAATCAGTTTTACACTGGCTCTTGGAGTAAAAGTTTTACCAATGTAGAGATAGATGTTTTGGATAGTCAGCATCTTCGACTTGCTCTTAAAGAGCCGTTCGCACCTTTTGCCCAAAACTTAACTATCGGCATATTGCCCAAGCATATTTTAGGTGGCAAGACGATTGAGCAAATTGAGAAAGACCCTTTTAATGTCCAGCCTATTGGCAGCGGCCAGCTGCGGTTTGATTCTTTAGAACTAAATCCTACTTCAAAACAGATTCAAGAATTGCGATTTAAGCCAGTGGGCGGGTATCTGGATGCTATTGCTTTCCGTTTTTACCCCACCACCGAGGCAATGGTAACTGATTTTAAGTTGGGCAAGATTCAACTGTTGGGCGGTGTGTATGACCCAGCTTTTGACGACCTTGCCTCGTTCCCCGATAAGCAAGAAAAGAGCCAGCTATTGCACAGTCAATCGTATGGTCTATTCTTCAATCTTCATCAGGAGTCTGTCTCCGACGTTGGTGTGCGCCAGGCTTTGGCCTATACGACGCCGAGAAACCAAATTATTACTGATGTGTTAAATAATCGGGCCGTCAGTCTGTCCGGCCCTTATCAACCAGACTTTTGGGCTTACTCCGATCGAGCGGAGACATATAATTTTGATGAGGGTAAAGCTAAGGAGCTATGGAGCAAGGTGGAGAAAAAGCCTGCCCAGATTCGGCTTTTGGTGCCAGAAAGAGCCGTCTACCAGCAG
The DNA here is from genome assembly GCA_964536215.1 of uncultured Candidatus Saccharibacteria bacterium. Taxonomy (GTDB): domain Bacteria; phylum Patescibacteriota; class CAZHWT01; order CAZHWT01; family CAZHWT01; genus CAZHWT01. The sequence goes on along the minus strand of CAZHWT010000002.1, from coordinate 90,004 downwards.
TTAGCGGCTACTGTGGGTCAATCGTGGCAAAAGTTAGGAGTAGACGTGTCAATTATTACCAAAAGCAGCGCCGACATGGGTAAGGTTGTTAATGCTCACGACAGCTATGACGTGGTTTTATTGGGCGAACAGAGCGATATTGATCCGGACCGCTATAGCACCTGGCACTCGACACAAGTCCCGCCTAACGGCAAGAATATTACGGGAGAATCAAATAAGCGGGTTGATAAGGCCTTAGAGGATGGTCGTAAGGCATTATCGCAGAAAGATCGTGTTCACGATTATGATTTGTTCCAATACTACTTAGCCAAGGATGCGCCAGTTATATGGCTTTATCAGCCAAAGTATACATACATTTGGAGTAATAAAATCCGTGACGTCAAATTAGATTACTTATGGGAGCCTCAAGATAGATTTACCACCGTTGCCCAATGGTATGTTAAGACTAAGCGGCGGGATTAATTGACTGCCATGACTTGCGGATAAATTTTGATGTGTCTGAAAAGCGGCCAGCTTTACATAGCAGCCTGTTTTTAGTACAATCTCTTCCGTACGACGAGGGTGGATATCTCTTCGGCCGAGGTGGTGGAATGGTAGACACGCTACCTTGAGGTGGTAGTGGCCGCAAGGCTGTGGAGGTTCAACTCCTCTCCTCGGCACCAGAGAATGGTACGGTCATTCTAGAATTACGAACCAAGAATTATGAATAAGAGGCAATTCGTTTATACGTAATTCTGGATTCAGGATTCCTATCTGGGGCACTTAGCTCAGCTGGTAGAGCGCTTCGTTTACACCGAAGATGTCAGGAGTTCAAGTCTCTTAGTGCCCACCAAAAAGCCGCGGAGCGGCAAGATTAAAGAAACAAGATCCAAGATCCAAAACAAGATTTAAAATTAAAAATGGAAACTGGACGCTTGTAACGGCAAACTAATAAGATGAGTGACGGGTAGTGGGTAGACAGGGGTCCAACAGAGCGCCACAGCTCGACCCTGCTAACCACTATCGGCTACTCATCGCTTGCCAAGGTAGCTCAGTTGGTAGAGCACGGGTCTGAAGAACCCGGTGTCGTCGGTTCGAGACCGACCCTTGGCACCAGAGTCCGCCAGTAACGGACAAAATTACGCTCATTAAAGTATTTTTGCCGAAGTGGCGGAATGGTAGACGCGCTACGTTCAGGTCGTAGTGATCGCAAGATCGTGGAGGTTCAAGTCCTCTCTTCGGCACCAGAGTCCGCCAAGGTCGGGCGGAATTGCGGGATTAGCAGTACGAATTAAGGCATATATTTACTGGTACTTCGCAATTCGAAGCGGTATTGCCTGCTAAGGCAAACTGTGGTATTACGAAGTTTGATAAAATAGATTAAAACCGTGCGAGAGTAGTTCAGCGGTAGAACGCTTCCTTGCCAAGGAAGAGGTCGAGGGTTCGATACCCTTCTCTCGCTCCAAAGGCCTATCTTTGAGTTTTGCTTAAAGGTAGGCCTTTGGAGTACCCAGATACTTTCATAAATATTCCCAACAAAAAAGACCCGACACGCTACGGGTCTTTTTGTTTTATCAGGCTAAAAGAGTCTTTAGGCTTCGCAGGCGCCGACGCACATTTTGGATTGGTTAAATTGTTGGGCGGCGTTGGTGCTGTGTTGGTAGTAGAGGGTTTTTATCTTGGACTGCCAGGCGAACATATATAGGGCATTAATGTCTTTGGCCGGCATTTTGGGATTAATCATCAGGTTGAGCGACTGACCCTGGTCAATAAATTGTTGACGGGCAGCAGCTTGGTCAATGATGGAAATCTGGTCCAGTTCGCAGAAGGTTTTGAAGACTTCTTTTTCATGCTGGGACAGGAAGTCTAAGTGTTGAACAGAGCCATCGCGGTCGCGGATTGAGTTCCAGACTTCTTTATTATTCTGACCTTTCTCTTCTAGCAATTTTTCCAAGGCCGGGTTTTTAATGGTGACTTTTAGCTTGGCGATGTCTTTAACGTAGCAGTTGGACCAAATTGGCTCAATGCTTTGCGAGACTTGGCCGAGAATGAAGGCCGAAGAAGTGGTGGGAGCTAGAGCATTGAGAGTGGTATTGCGCCGACCGTAGCCTTTGAGCAGCGACGGCTCGCCGAATTCTTTAGCCAATTGTTGAGAAGCTGCGTAAGAACGTTGTTTGATGAGCTTAAAGACGGCCACGTTGAGCTTTTTGGCTTCCAGGCTGTCAAAGGCCAGCATTTTGGATTGCAAGAGTGAGTGCCAGCCCAAAACCCCCAAGCCTAAGGCCCGATTGGCTACGGCGAAATTGTAGGCCCGCTCCATAAAGTAAAAGCCTTTGCGGTCAGCATCGTCATCCGAATCACGCAACTTCTCTAGCTTGGTAATAAAGTCGGTCATGACTGCATCCAAGAAAAAGACCATTGTTTCGACAGCATCAGTGTCTTTCCACTCGTCAAAATGAAGCAGATTCATTGAGGATAGATCACAGACAAATGACCACTCGTCGTTGGTCGGTAGCATAATTTCGGAGCAGAGGTTGCTGTGGCGGATGGGTAGTTTTTTATCTTTGTAGACGTCGACAGTGTCGTTGTTGACGGTATCAGTGAAGAAAATATATGGGTAGCCCATTTCCATCCGACGCTGAATGACTTTGGCCCAGATACGGCGCTTGTCCTTATCGCCATCTGCCATAGACTGCATCCAATCGTCGGTGACGGTAACGCCATGAGTTAACGTCTGGATAGGGTTGCCCTCGGTGCCGATTTCCAGAAACTCTTCGATATCCGGATGATCAATGGGCAGATACGGTGAGAATGAACCTCGGCGGGTGGAGCCCTGGCTAACAATATTGATAATCGACTCAAACAGATTCATAAAGTGGATCGAACCAGAGGAGACGCCGTTGTCTTTAATAGCGGCGCCGCGTGGGCGCAATTCACCAAAGTAGCCACCAGTACCGCCACCAAACTTGGACATCATGCCCACCTCGGCCTGAGCATAGAGAATATGACTCATGCTATCGGAGATATGGACGGAAAAGCAGCTAATGGGCAATCCCCGCTCTAGGCCAAAGTTGGACATAACTGGAGTGGCTAGAGAGTAATAGCCTTTGGCGACATAGTCATAAAATTTGTCGGCAAAGCCGGGTTTGTTGAGAAGCTTTTCGGCATGATCGGCCATAAAGCGAATGCGCTGTTCAGGCGTAACGCCTTCGGTTAGATAGCCACGCTCTAGAAACTTGCGACTATTTTGGTTAAGCCAGTAAAATGGCTGGCGATTGACTGATGGGGTAGACATTAGAATAGGTCCTCACTAGTAATACTTTGACTGCGTTTGTTGTAGTTAACCGATCGCTTGACGAAAAAGTCGCCGTGCTTGGTGGCAATAATTTCGTCATCAAACCATTCAGTTTGCTCCACTTTGGCTTTATCGATGTCGAATAAACGTTTGAGCCCAATGCTGGCCAGGGAGTTGTTGAGCCGGTTTTTGACAAATTCTTTGACCACGTCCTTGGGCAGGAATTCTAGTTCGCCTTTTTCGAATATCCAATCAATTACTTCACTTTCGGCTTCAAAGGCGGCCTGGCACGACTCGGCAATATCCAGGGTTAGCTGCTCGTCAAACCACTCGGGGTGTTCTTTTTTAATGGTGTTGATGAGCTCGATGCCAAATAGGCCGTGGATTTGTTCTTCTTTAGAGGTGGCCTCGACGGCGTTGGAGATGCCTTTAAACATGTTGCGATGCTTGTTAAAGGACATGATGACCAGGAATTGTGAGAATAATGAGACGTGCTCGATAAACAGCGAGAAAAGCAAGATGGAGCGGGTGTAATCCTGATTAATCTCACTTTTGGCGGTATCCAGGGCATTGCTAAGATATTCTATTCGTTTGCGCATGACGGGGATTTCGATAACGGTGGCGAACTCGTCGTTAAGGCCGAGAATTTCTAATAAGTGAGAGTAGGCGTCGTGATGACGAACTTCACTTTCGGCAAAGGTGTAGCCAACAGCGCCAATTTCCGGTTTGGGCAATTTTTTAAAGACATCGCCCCAAAAGCTTTTGACGGCGACTTCGATTTGAGCAATGGCCAGGAGGGCGTTTTTGAGAGCATGACGCTCGGCGGGGGTGGCATTGACCTTAAAATCCTGGATATCGCTAGTAAAGTTGAATTCGGTATGGACCCAGTAAGAATGTCTAATAGCATTAACAAACTCGGCCAATTCGGGATATTCGTAGGGTTTTAGGTTGACCCGACGCTTAAAAATGTCGCGTTGCCGGGCCATGGCTCGTTCCTGGCGATAGAGGATATAAGCTTTAGCAGCGGCAAAACGATCGCTGGACATGAGGACCACTTCAACGCGGTCCTGAATGTGCTCGACCGTCGGAGCATAATCTTTGCGACCTTTAGCAATGGCGTCTTTGGCTTCAGCTTGCAATACTTTATTGACTTTTTGAGCGACGGCTTGAGCATCTGGTTTTAAACCATCGCGGGAGGCTCTCATGGCGGCGTAAATCGCCTTGGTAATTTTGTCGAGATCGTACGACTGCAGCGCACCATTGCGCTTTTTAATGTTGGTAATTTCCATGATAGGCAGCTCCTTATCTGCAAAATTTGGCCATAAAAAACCACCTTCGGGAGGTGGTCCATTGCACTGACGGGCAGATTTTCAGTCAAATGCTCCTTGCTCGAGAATAGGTTACAAGATTCAGGCAGTCTGGCTTGTTCCATTGCGGACATCACAGTTACGGCATAGCCACGGAATCTCACCGCGCTTCCCCTGACCAAGCTGAGTTCTGATCCTCAGTATCTTGCGATTAAGTTTTGATTCAACCTCAATATGTAGTGGTTTTATGAATGTATGCCTACTATAGCACGCTAGCTTGATGCAATGTCAAACAGGTCAACAACTCAGTGATTTCGACTTTTTTGCTTGCTACAAAAGGATGTGGGTCAACGTTTAAAGTGTAGTAATGATTAATAACAGGGTGGTGTTACACTAATTTCAAATTAAATTGTCAGACGTATATGTCCTTAGTATATTCTAAACAGTAACATCACCGGTAAAGCGTGGATACTACTACCAAACACACTGCCTGTGCCTTTCATTGCTATAGGGTTTAATTTGTTGTATACTATCACTGCTCGTTAGATTGGCAAGGAGGAGCACATGCAACAGCCTGATTACGAGAAATTGGAGAGGACGCGCCGGCGTGTGTTCAGGACCATGTTCCTGATTATACTCGCCTGCTTCGTGCTGGGAGCGTGGGCGAGTTTTTTCGATAACCAGCACTACGTCAAACTCTTTAGCGCTATCGGGATTACTGCTGGGGTAGGATTAATCCTCTTTGGACGGCGGATAACCGGTCCGTCCGAATACCAACCGCTTGACTCAGATGATACTTCGGCGGATTAAGTGCTGCCTCGCCTTCGGCTGGATTATTGGTCAGATCCGTCAGTGCAGGCAAATTGTGGCTGCCTATTAGGTAGCCACTCGTTTTTTACCCTTCTATCTGATATAATTCTTGTGTTCAATTCTTGGGACGCAGCTCAGTGTCTTCCGGAGGTGGATCAACCTTTGGCTAAGGCTAGAGCGTATAGTCTAAAAGCGAACTTAATACTTTTTATTTCGGGGCGTAGCTCAGTTGGCTAGAGCGCGCGGTTTGGGACCGTGAGGTCGGATGTTCAAGTCATCTCGCCCCGACCAGTTGAGCCTTCGGCTCAACAGAATTGTGAATTTTGAACCATGAATATTGAATAGTATTGATCGTGCTTATGGGCTATTCAGGATTCCAAATTCTTTATTCTATTATCATGTCCACTCTTCCTGACACTTTAATAATCCGCGGTGGTAAACCATTAAATGGCACTATTGAACTGCATGGGGCCAAGAATGCTTTGTCTAAGGAAATGGTGGCTGCTTTGCTGACGCCGGAAACATGCACTTTGGGCAATGTGGCGCAGGTTCGCGACGTGGAGTTGGTGGCGGAAATGATTACGGCTATGGGTGGTAAAGCCGAATATAGAGATGAACTGACCTTGCAGATTACTGCTGACAATATCCATCCGTTAACAGCTGAAGAATTAGATCAATATGCTGGCAAGAGCCGGATTCCCATTTTAATGTGCGGGCCGATGCTTAACCGGTTTGGCAAAGTGGTGATTGCTAATTTAGGGGGCTGTAACATTGGAGCTAGGCCAGTGGATTTTCATATAAATGCTTTGGAGTTGATGGGTGCGGAAGTGGTAGTGGATGAAAAATATCTGACTCTAACGGCTGAACGATTACAGGGAGCCAAGATTCATTTGGATTATCCGAGTGTGGGAGCGACGGAACAGGTTTTGATGGCAGCAGTGTTGGCTAAGGGTGTAACTCATTTATCCAATGCGGCGGTGGAGCCGGAAATTATTGATCTTATTTGCGTGTTGCAAAAGATGGGGGCGATTATTTCGGTTGATACTGATCGGGTAATTACGATTGTGGGAGTAGATGAGTTGCATGGCTATGACCATTTCTGCCTACCCGATCGTATCGAGGCGGCTAGTTGGGCTTGCGCGGCGCTAATTACTAACGGCAAGATTGTCGTCCAGGGTGCTCATCAGATCGATATGATTACCTTTTTAAATAAATTCCGGCAGCTGGGCGGCGGGTTTACGGCCACTGATGATAGCATTACATTTTGGCGCGAGGCTGAGATTCTCAAACCAATTGCCTTGGAGACGGGTGTGCATCCAGGCTTTATGACCGATTGGCAACAGCCGTTTGTGATTGCCTTAACCCAAGCTACGGGCGTATCAGTGGTTCACGAAACCGTGTATGAGGAGCGGTTTGGCTACATATCGGCCTTGAACGATATGGGCGCTAAAATCCAGTTGTTCACCGAATGCTTAGGCGGCTCGGATTGCCGTTATATTTCCCGCAACTACAAACATAGTGCGGTGATCGTAGGGCCCACGCCGCTGCATGGAGCAGAATTGACCGTGCCGGATTTGCGCGGCGGGTTTTCTTATGTTTTAGCGGCGTTATTAGCCGAAGGAACGACAACATTGCATAACACGACCTTGATCCAGCGCGGCTACGAGCGATTTCTGGAGAAATTGACTGCTATTGGCGCCGATTTCTCGGCATAACTGCTTGAGCTTGATTGTATAAATAATTGGTTACAATTGGTCTGTCTGCACGTATTTGGAGCAAAAAATGCCTCTAAAATAGCCTTGCGAGGGGCTGCAAGGGGTCTAGCAAGGTCAATAGTATAGATGCTGTGGTCAGTAGCGGTCTTTGCGTTTAATCTCTGTTGTTTTTTAAAAAATGGGAGTATAGTTTGGATATGAATATTGAATCTGGATTTCATCCACCAGCCGATGAACATGAACATTCGACCACGACCCCTGAACATGACGGTCCGGAAGCTTCCCCATTACCTGACAATCAGGACTTGAGTCAAGAATTGGCAGAGGTCGCTACTAGCGAGGAAGCACAAACGTCACATCCGCTCAAAAATTTAGCCCGTCAGGAAGAAGAAGCTGATCTTGGCCAAATACAAACTGAGTCTGAGACTATTCATCCGGTCTATACCAACGAACAGCGGGATGCGGACATGGCCGAAGCTAAAGAACGCCTGGCCCGGGGCGAGATTCATTCGCCGCAGTACGAAGTAAGTTTGCGTAAGATATTGGCAAAAACTCCTGAAAAAGACAAAGCAGAGGTAGAACGGACTCTAACCGAGTATAATCAACAGTATATTAAAAACCTGGATCAGGTAGCATCGCCGGCGTATCCTGGCGTTGATTTTACTGTTTCCAAGCTTACTATCACTCCAGATGTGGTCAAGCGAATTTATGGCCAGAGTGGATTGCCCGAAACGGGAGTCTCATCAGCTTCAGCGGCAGAAGCTACTTCATCTCATCACCCTCAGAACAAACGGACCCATTTTCTGTTCGGAGCATTGGCACCTCCGCCATCTGGAGATGCTTTTGGTATGGCTGATACGACTCTCGACACATTTATTAGAGAGCTGCCCCAGTATTGGGATGCCTTACGCAAAGGCGAGAACCCGCCGGATATCGAAATTTATGCCGTTGGCACCCCAACCGGACAGGGCGGTCATGTTAGCCAAGAATGGCAGAACGACTTGCAGCAGGATTATCTATCAACCTATGGCAAGACATTTGTTGATTTTGTGAAGCAGCATTCAGCTCAGCCTGAGGATGCCCAAGGTGATGAGCAGCAGACAATTGTTATTCGGGGAGCATCTAAAGGTGCATTGATTGCCACGGAAGTTGGCAGTATGTTGGATGACCAAGCCCGCCAGCAGGTTGTATTACGGTTGGATAACCCGGCCGGTGATCATGGTGGGGCTGATGAGCCTAGCCGAGCAGCTAAGTCAGGTAGAGTGGCTGTAGGTTTGGGCGGCGCCATCGTCGGACATCTTGCCGCCAGCCCCACGTTCCGTGAGTTTGGTCGATTAGACGGGCCTTTTAAGGAAGAGTTGCGAAAGTTGAAAGGTTGGGAAGAAGACTCTGCCGAGCAAGCAGACTTAAAAGGCAAGGCCTTTCAGGTTGAACAATTGGCCTTATTCAAAGGGGTAGCACCAGACACTAAGGATATGCGCACGGTGGTGACGCGGGGTTGGGAAGATTCTTTAACCCAGTCAATTGTTGACCAGGTTAGGTCAGCTCTGCGTATTCGCCGGAGATCTGGTCAGTTGGGGGCAACAATGGACTTTGATGGTAAAACGACCGAAGCAAAAGTTGGCGGATCTCACATGCTGCCATATGATCGGCATAATAAGAGTTGGATTAAAATTATTGCTAGCGGCAAACGAAGGCTCGACAAGCTGGAGTCGGCCTGGACTAAGCCGGTTGGTGATTATTAATACCCAGTTGGTCCTACTGATAGTAAACTATGCCTACTACTAAACGAGCATTATTAATCGAAGATGAGCCATTTATTTGCGAGATGTACAGTCGCGCGTTTGTTGACGAAGGCTATACTTTTGACGTCGCAATGGACGGAGAAGAGGGGGTGCAGAAAGCGGACCAGGCAGACTACGAAATTATATTGTTGGATATTATGTTGCCTAAAAAGAATGGACTAGATGTTCTGCGAGACCTACGGGCGGATGGTTCTAGAACCAAGCATACACCTATCCTGCTGCTAACTAACTTAGGTCAAGAGTCAGTGATTCGAGATGCTTACAATTTGGGAGCTGATGGTTTTTTGCTCAAATCCAGCCATTTACCCAGACAAGTTTATGACAAAGTCCAAGATTTTCTGCAAGGCAGGTTGCGCAAAGAAGATATGCTGACAGATACCCTTTAAAATAAACTTTGGCGCAACCTCGCCAAGCTGAATTGTATCTGATATAATCCACCACGTATTAGCTAATCGATTAGCGATTAGCCCGCGCTCTGCTCGCTTTGCCGGGGTGGTGGAATGGTATACACGACGGACTTAAAATCCGTTGCCCTCATACGGCTTAAGGGTTCAAGTCCCTTCCCCGGCACCAGGGGAGCGCTAGGCGCTCCGGAATACTGAATTTGGAATTTGGAATAGTATTCTTTATTCAAAATTCATAATTCATAATTCCGCAATCGAAGATTGCACATTGGCGGATAGTGAAATGGCATCACGACAGGTTTTGGTCCTGTTATTCTGGGTTCGAATCCTAGTCCGCCAACCAATAAAAGTGCCTCAACGAAAGTTGGGGTGTTTTTATTGCTTGATGACCTATCAACTCACCCATGTCATTCCCGCGGAAGCGGGAATCTGCACTTGATTCTCGATCAGGTCGAGAATGACAGCGTAATACTTTATCAGACCAAAATCCTACTCGTCTTTAGGGCGAACAATCAGATTTGAGATGTTTGCGGCGCTATTAGGGTGGCGAATGATAGCTTATGTGCCTGAGGATAAAGAATCTCAGCAAAATAAATAGTAGCAACAGCAGTATGCCAACAAACATGACAAGGTGATCCAGCTTTTTATCATCCATGCGCCTGCTGATACCTTTGTATAGTTATAGGCCGATTACCCCGCCGAGAGTGTTGGCGATAATGTCGGTTATGTCGGCGACACCTATGGCAAAGACAAATTGGACTGCCTCTACGACTAAGCTAAGACTTAGCACAACCATCAGTTTGTAGCGATAGGAACGTTTTTTAAAACTGTGGGATAACAAAAAGCTGAAAGGAATAAACGCAATAATTATTAACCAGAATTTCAATTAGGTGATGCTGTAATGAGCCAGTTGGGGAGTAGAGGAATGGAATAAGGTTAAGCGATCTATTTTGAATATCCCTCGTCCAGAAGACATCGAAGGAGAGTTTAAACAGAACCAACCATAATAAAACAATTACATAAATAATAAAAAGTGTTTTAGACAAATAGTTCATTGGCAACCTCTGCAGCGGATATTATAGCCTAGTTTTGGCCGTAGGGCCTCCAATATATCGGTTGACCTCTCTGCGTAGCGCACGTTGACTTATGAGTCATACCGTGTTATAGTTTTACTATCGGCTCTTTATCAATCACATATCCCGGGAGATACCTATGTCCAATTCAATTGCTGGGGACACTCGCAACAGGATTATCGCTACGGTTGAGGATTTGTTGGTGTGCTATCCGGTAGATCCGGATGAGGCCAGACAGTATGGACCATCCGGCTTGCGCGAACGTCAAATCGGACGCATGGAAAAGGATGTCTGCATTCGTCGAGGCGTCTTGTGCCGAATTGATCGCAATATGGGGTTCTTTCCCCTGTGGCTAGTGCAGGAATGTATGCACCGACTCGACATCCCTCTTGATGGTCAAATTAGCTCATTTGGCGTTTTGCCGCTTGATGACAAGCTGGCCAGGATTGCCGTGTGGCTGGAGGACAAATTTGCACCTTTCCTTGGTGAGGATTTTGACAGCGATACTCAGCTGTGTACCTTTCTGTATGATTTGAACATGCCGCCGGTCTGGGCCAATGACTTGCTTCACCTTTGCCAGGGTCTACAGAGCGAGTCAACTCAGTCAGTACTCATTGATACCCTGCACAGCCTAGCTCTGCAGAGTAATCCGGCGACTAATCATGCGACCACCCCATCGTGGCAATCACCTTCAACGCGGCTGGTTCCGGCTGAAGAGCTGGCTGCCGATGCGGTTGATGTACAGACCGCTCCTCAACGTCCTCAAATCACGGCCGAAAATGATTGGCCGCAGATTGTTTCCCGACTTGTCGGGCAGTTTGGCAGTCAAGCCAAGCTGGCGAAGGCTTACAGTCAAAAGTTCGGTCGCAGCCTTAGCCAGGGCAGTGTAAGCTATTGGCAAAGAGGAGCAGGTGAGCCATCACAGGTATTCTCAGCAAACTTGCTGCATATGCTGGAGGATTTCACCCCCATTCTGCCGGTACAGAGGGCTGCATTTTCTGAGGACAGATTGACTGACCCGATTTCGGCGCCAACCAATCGCGATACTCTTGAGTCCGAAGTGCAACGGACAGCTCTGCCCGTAAATCCACCACGCAGCGTGGTTGAACCGGGACGGGTGATCTATTACCCTTGGATCGTCAAGTCAATCTCGGATCAGGATTCCATCCTGGCCAGATTGCTTGGGAATGCGGTAGATACCATCGTACAGAGGGTTGAGCAGGATATTGACGTCCTGTTTACCTCGGAAGACGAATGGGAGATGCTGCTGGCCGAGGCTGTCATAAGTGCTTCTGGCGAGTTACAACAGTTGATTCCAGAGTGGCTCGACAAAGCTATCGCCGAACGGTTGGCATTGGCAGTGGAACCTGAAGATGACTACCGATGGCCAAGGACTGTATCCGATCGGCTGATTTCCAGCAGTTGTCCAATGGACCGGACGGTTGGTGCAGTAATCGAGGATTTGTTACCACAATTGGCGACAAATATCCGATTGCTGCGGGATCAAATCTCCTTGCAGGGCCTGATTGCTCAATCGTTGCGTGCTTACGTACACGAATTGACTCTAGAAGTAAGCACACATGTCAAACTCCATGTGCGCAACTGTCTGGCATTAGGATCTCGCCCAGCACAAATGATCGGTTAGAGTGATTGTCTTGTTGTTCAGACGTAAAATTAGAACAAGCCGTAGGGCGTCAGCAATGACGCCTTTTTTATTTATTGGATACATTGCCGTTTGCATCTATACTCCTGGCTCATACCTGACTGCATTATTAAATTTGCCATATCGGATTTTAGACGCCAGTCTGCTATAATTCGTTCTGCTTTTATGAAAACGTTTTATCATATCTTGGGTAACACGCTGTTTGCCACGCTGACCAATATGGTGGTGTGGTTTGCGATTACCTTTTATGCTTACCTAGAAACGCAGTCGGTGACAGTGACTGGGGTTATTTCTGGTATTTATTTGATAGTGACAGCAGCATCGGGATTTTGGTTAGGTAGCTTAGTAGATCACCACCGTAAAAAACCGATGCTGCTCATTTCTACGGCCACCTCAGCCATTTTGTACAGTGTAAGCTTGCTGTTGTATGGGTTGACTGACTCGGCTGTTTATCGCAATCCGGCCAGCATTGAGTTGTGGGTGTTTGTTTTGCTGTTGATGGGCGGTGTATTGGCGGGCAATATCCGCAATATCATTATGCCGGTAACAGTAAGCATGTTTGTCCCCGAAGACCGTCACGATAAAGCCAATGGGCTGGTTGGCATGGTTAATGGAGTTGGATTTTTTATCACTTCTGCAATTAGTGGCGTATTGGTGGCCTATTCGGCTATGTACGGCGTCTTGATCTTGGCTATTGTGGTCAATGCCATGGCATTGCTGCACCTGGCCTATATCGAAATGGATGAGCCAAAAATTGTCCATCTAGAAGGCGATCAAGCGCATGGCAAGATTGATCTGAAGGGCACCTTTAAAGTAATTGTGGCCATTCCGGGATTATTGGCGCTGATTTTATTTACTACTTTTAACAACTTTGTGGGTGGTTCGTTTATGGCCCTGCTGGACGCTTACGGCCTATCCTTTGTATCGGTACAGGTCTGGGGCTTTTTGTTGGCGGGAGTAAGTACGGGTTTTATGGCCGGAGGGGCACTGATTGCCAAGTGGGGTTTAGGCAAAAATCCGCTGCGAACCATGTTCCGGATCATGATCGCAATGTGGATCATCTCATGCTTATTTGCCATTCAGGCTTCATTGCCCCTGTTTATTGTGGGTATGTTTGCTTACATGGCTATTGTGCCGTTTATCGAAGCAGCCGAGCAGACTATCTTACAGAAAGTGGTGCCGTTGGATAGACAGGGGCGAGTATTTGGGTTTGCTCAAAGCATTGAGCAAGGCGCCTCGCCGTTCAGCGCTTTTTTAATCGGCCCGATCACTCAAACAGTGTTTATTCCGTTTATGACCACAGGGGCTGGCGTTGAGCTGATTGGTGGATGGTTTGGAGTGGGTCAGGCTCGCGGCATTGCGTTGGTCTTTGTACTTTCGGGGATAATCGGACTTATTGTTACCCTGCTGGCCATGCAAACCAAACCATACCGCCAGCTATCAGCTCGATATGCAAAGTAACACTTTCAGCACAACACTGTTCAATTATTGACGTACAGCCTATAACCGGGTAATATTACGCTCACTATTCAGCCGCACGACACAGGAGAGATGAGAATGGAGTTCCGCCGGCAACTGTTCTGGACACACCCCTTTCGACATTGGGATGTAGTCTGCCTGCTTTGGCCTCTAACAGCCAGCTGTTTGATTTCGGGTCCGCTGGGCTACTGGTCATGGTACTGGGCGCTGTTATCTCTGATAGCAGTGACTGCTATACCCCAAGCTGTAATCTGGGGCATACGCCGTCGTTTGGCGATACATTCTGTAGCCAACGTCGAACCGCGATGGGCAGTCCGGCTTGGTTTTTTGACCAGCACGGATATGTCACTGGCGCTTAGCGGCAACCCCACTCTCTGTGGCGTTTGTCTGCAGGTTTTTTGGGGAGCCAGTATAGCCAATATGGCGCTAGGCAATGTACCAGCCACATCGTTAACTGTCTGGCTGACGATTATCGCGCCAGCACTATTGATTAGCCTGGCCTTCTGGCGGGCATGGTGGATAAGTAAATGGCGGGAGAAAGCTTTGGCGTTGTATGCCAATGAGCTGCATCGGCAAGAGTGGTACCAGGAAATGAGGTTCGATATTGACCAACACATCAAGACCATTACTGGAGGAGATACTCTCTAAAATAAGCGTCAATCTGGCACCCTTCGGGGTGCCTTTTTCTTGTAAGTATCGCTTTTATACTACCCTTGCGGGGGCTGGAGGGCCTTGCAAGGTCGATAGCCTAACAATCCCTAGCCTTGATTAATAACCCATAGCATGATATAGTTTAGGCCTGTTTACGCGTTTCCGGCGAGGAGGAGAGAGGTGCGGAACATTTTTTGGCCTGTCAGGCTGATGGGGCAACGACGCAAGTCTCCCAGCCCTAATCATCTGATCATACCGCATGGCATGATTGCCACAGCTCGGAATTGGGCCAAGCTAGAGCGGCAACAGGGCGACTATGAACTGCTGATCGTCATCTACTGCCGGCCATTGCCTGCCAGATATCCCACAGCCTTTGTGGCAGAAGAGATTGATTATTTGTCGCCCGACATGTTTAGTGTCCGAACTTGGCGGCATTTGCGGCCGAGACAGAGCTTTTTTGATCATGTTATTCGCCGTTGCCAGCTGGATAACTGTCGACCGCTGGTTATCCATAGTCACCCTGTTCGGCGACGATCCCAATTGCAGTTTTCCCATAACGATTTGTGCTTTCTGGAGATGCTGCGAATTGGGCTACAAGAAACGACCGGTCGGTCTGAGATGATGGCTGGCCTGACGACTCACAATCTCCATCTTAATCGGGCCAGATACTGGTCGTGGGATGGGCAAAATTCTCACCGGGTGCAGGTTCGGTTTCGTCGAGGCCGCAAAACATAGCCTGTAGCAGCCGCTCCACCAGCACACATGTGCTGCAGAGCGGCTTTTAACACCTGTTTGCTGACTTGTATCGTATACTAGAAGCAGAGAGTGTTTAGTCGAGGAGAAGGACAGTGGCGTATACGCGCAACTGCTTGTTCGGGATACCAGCCGAGATATGGTCTCAGTATCTAGAGGAGATACCTCTTGGAGAGATATTTGTTTCAATACCCGGCCAGAGGTTAGTTCTCTACATCCGTGAGGACAAGCAGCCTTATATAAAGGTAACCGAAACCAAACAGGTAAGACTGCTGGCTGAAGAGCCAACGCACCCAACGGTGCTGGAGTGGGATGAGGTTGATCCGGACGAAATCGTCGGATTACTTAAAATTCCCGGCCAAGCCAACTAACAGCCTGCTTTCGAGCAGGCTGTTCTATTTTTATTCTCGGTCTGGCTACAGTGTTTTAGCGGGCAAGCTGGTCATCGAAGGAATTTATCGCTATTAGCTCATCTCATAAACTATCTGATTGACACAAACCTATAGTCTGTATATAATCAACCAACTGTTAGCAGCTAGTGTCAAGGAGTGATGACATGGGTAACCTTATCTACTTTACACCGCCGCGTCAGGTAGAGGAGATGGTTGAGGAGTTTACAACTCCGCTCCATGAGACCAAAAGATTGTGTCGAAGTATTCCGCCAGAGGATCAGTATGTAGTGGTGGAAATGTTGGCCTATTTCCCCGAATTAACTGGTGAGTGTCTGGTTCAGCTGTACGAATATTGTGACGGGAATGTCGATACCATGTGGTCAGATCTCAGGGCAATTGAGTCATCACTGGCCCAATCAGACTATATCAGCGACAAAGTTGCGGAGGCATTGCGACGGCCGCGAGTGCGGTTTGAGCAACCAGATGTCCCGGACTACTATGCCGAAAAGTGAGATATTGCGGAGCTTAATCAGTGCTGGCAAGATTAAAGCAAAGGTAGCGCCAAAAAACCGGCGCTATATTTTATGATATAGTACCTGCAACTAACGGTTGTCAGCTATCAAGGAGAGACAATATGCTGACGTTTAACACGGCCAGAACGGAGTCGGAGCGGATGATGGCCCGGTATGGAGAGCGCATAAGCTCCATGCTTTTTAGCGCCGGAGAGCGAATGGGGTTCGATGGCAATTTGTCCCAGACCGCTACGGCTAAAGATTGTGAATGGCTATGGGACTCGTACCAACAGGTAGATGGAGTGCCTCAGTTAAGTCTCAGACTAACCTGGTACAAATCCTGTTCGTCATTGCGCCGCCAAACATCGAACGTTAGCGCCATCCTGGAAGTGAGTCTCACACCGCCAAAGGACTGGACACAATTCGTCCTGGCAGTCAAGTTGGATACCATTATCCAGCTGGGGCATGACATACAGCAACTGACCAGTTGGCCTATGAATATCGTTATTGGCCAGCCATTCACCTTATGGATGGCTGAGGCAATTTCGCGTCAGAAAGGACTAGCTGCCCATGTCTTTTGGCAGGTTGCCAGCCCGCCCGACGAAGTGGTCATCTTTTTGGCCCGGGACACCTGGGAAGTCTGGGCCGATAAGTGGCGGGTCTGGCTGGACCACCAAATCATCCATCAGGGCGCTGCATGAGCAGCGCCTTTTTCATGCCTTCCTTTGACTAAGTCTACAACGGTCTTATTAATAGTTTTGTGAATCGTTTTGGGGCAGCATTATAGCTGCCCCGTCATTTTATATTTAACTAGCTCAACCAAACTCGCCTTTAAATTCTTATCCGGTATTTACTATATATTTATAGTTTCTTTGCTTATTCCATCCACCTGCGAGGTGGGCTACTCGACCACCTAGCTTGACCGTTAGTGCAGTATACTGATATGTGATGATGTACGCCTTGATATTGCTAGGACAAATTTTGTTGTTATTTTTATTGTCGAGGTCAGTCGAACGGAGGCTAGGGATGGTTCTTATGAGGCTGTTTAGGCGGCAATCGGCGGTTGTGCGAGTTATGTCAGTGCTGTACTTGCCCGGCGTACTGGTCCACGAGTTGTCTCATCTGCTCGTTGGGCGAGCGTTACTAGTAAATACGCAGAGACTGACAATTGTGCCAAAGATTGAAGGTGAAAGAATTATCCTAGGTAGCGTGATGGTGCCAAAAACGGATTTGATACGGCGTTTTTTAATGGGCGCTGCGCCGGTATATGTAGGTCTGACAACTATTTTAGCTATCATGTGGTTGGCGGAACACTATCATTTTTTCCAGAGTTGGCTGGGGTGGCTGATTATTGGGTATGCTGTTTTTGAAGTTAGCAATACACTATTTACCAGTAGAGCAGACATGGAGGGTGCTCTTACACTATTTGTTGGATTAGCAGCTGTGGGCGCACTGCTGTATTGGGCTGGTTTATGGCCAACTTTTGACTGGTTACCAGTTATGTTGACCTCACTCCAACCAGTTTTTATCCAAGCCGTACTATGGATGTGTTTGTCACTAGGGATTGATATTGTTTTGTTACTACTACTGCGGCTTATGCCATAAGTACGTACACGTGTACGTACTTCAATGATTTACCGCACCCATTGATTGTAGACCTATAGTCTGGTATACTACTTCAGTCGAGTGGCATAGCTTAAAAAGGAGAATTAAGGTGGATATTAGCAACGACTGGCAACAGCATGGTCAGCTGTGGATCATGACAACAGCTACGCTCGTCTCTGTGGCAGCTATCATTGTCTCAAGCCTTGTCTGTTTCTTAGCCTGCTACGTTGTTTCACTTATGTGTGGCTATCGAGGAATAGTCCCGGCCATGCAAAGCACCGATGGGTATGCTAAGTCCATGCTTGGCTTAGCAGCTTTCTTCCTGCTTATCAGGCTGATTTGGCCTCAAACATACTCACTCCAATCGCTATTTGGGTTGGGGATACTGGCCATTTTACTACAACTGAGCTGCTGGGTATTTACTATGCCGTGGCAGATTAAGGCGTATAAGCAGCAGCAAAAGGAGGTCGACACTCACATTGAGCCTATCGATTCAATACAGCCTTGGCTGGCAAAAAAGGGCGGTCCTTAAGGGACCGCCTAAATTTTTATATGAAACGTATTTAGGTTAACAAATGGTTGAACTGATTTTACCTAGGACTGTCATAACGAGCCCCGATGATTATAGAGATAGACCCCGCGCATCAATCTAGGTCTTACAGTCATCGGATGTAGGTGGCCGCGTCGCTTTCGCTCCACGCAATGACGTGTGCAAAAATCAACGTTTCAAAGTCAGTTCGATTATACTAATAGCTTTCTGGTTCTCTGCCATAAGCGTTTATTGTTTACTCAGATATTTACTTGTATAATCCGACTATGATTGAGCGGATTACCTTTGTTACATCCAACCAGAGAAAGATGATAGAAGCGCGGGCGGCGTGTGAACCAATGGGGATTGCGGTGGAACAATTAGTATTGGATTTTGATGAGATTCAGTCGGCGGATCCGCTTAAAGTTACTCGGCATAAAGCAGAATCGGCTTTTGCCTTGGCTCAAAAAGCCATAGTTGTCTGCGATACTTCTTGGGATATCCCCGGACTAAATGGCTTTCCTGGTGCCTATATGAAGGATGTAGTCCACTGGTTTGAGCCTCAGGACTGGATTAACTTGATGCGAGATAAGACCGACCGCAGAACCAGTTTTATTGAAACGATTATTTATAAGGATGCCTACCAGATTAAAGAATTTAGCAAGGTCTACTGGGGAGAAATGGCTCCGGAGCCGCTGGGGGAATCTGGCAATAGTATGGAGAAAACTGCCATGTTTAACGGTCAAACTATTGCCCAGCGACGCGACGCGGGCAAGACCGCCTTTGATACAGAGGAGTATATTTGGGCAGAGGTGGCGGAATGGCTGAAGACGCAATAAATAGGCATTTAAATGCCTATTTAAATGCCTATTTGTGATTGGTAGTTGAATGTCCAAGGACATTCTAGAGTTGGGATCTGGTGTTTATTACTCAAGCTAAAGACAAGACAATACGAGACGGCGGAGCGACGGTTGCTTGGCGAACTCAGCAGTTTTTAGAGCCTATTGATGCCTGGTTTTACCCGGAGCATCCAGGGCTTACTGAGATTGTGACGGTCGACGAGCTGGAAGATGCACTGCTGCGGTTTACAACCAATTATGAAGACCTGCTATTACAACCAAATATGTTTCTTGGTACTTGGGTTAATCCAAATAGTGGGCTTTGCTATCTGGATATTACCACCTATTGCATCGACGGCGATGTAGCTGCAAAAAGAGCCCGGAAACGTAGCCAACAGCAGGGTCGCCAGATTATATCTATTTACAACCCTGTTCATCAACAAGCTAAAAATATCTGGCTAGAAATATTGAAGTAGTTTGAGTGCTTTTATTGACTATAGGCCTGCGTTTTTGATATAATTGAGGCCGTGTTACTGTCCAAACAGTGGGAGGAAAGTAGTGGTCACCTTGTGGACAATCCAGGACGAACGAGCCTGGGAGGTGTTCCAGACTCGCGGTATCCTCCGCGCCGATGGTCGGCGCGTATGGTCTACTTGCCGACCGGCCTACCAATGGCTGATCGGGCAGATGCGGGAACGGTTAGGTAATCCTCAGATTGGTTATCCGATTTGGGCTTGGCCGACCAAGCCAGACCTGCGCCACCCCGGCCACCTTGAGAGAGGTCAGCGAGGCGTCCGGGTTCAATTTTTGGCCAATGAGTCAGACTACTTATTGTCCAGCTTTGACAATTGGTGCTTGGTCCTAAGCGGCTGGCACATGACTCTAACCGAGGAAGAACACGAAGATTTTCTAGATCGGGTAAGGGACCGGACGGGATCGGAGTATTACAGGCTTGACGATTTGCCGGCCGATTTGCGGACTGAAGTCTATAAGGGCTGGGAGAGAATCTTCGATCTCGAGTTGGAGGGCGCTGATCCTGATTGGGTCAATGCGGCCCCGCCGCACCAAGCTACTCTTCCGCTGGTTCGGTTGGATCAGGTGGTCAAAGTTGATCACTTTGTGTCTCGCTGAGTAATGGGCACTAAGGCGACGCTAAAACGCGTCGCCTTTTGCGAATACGTACTTTTTGATTAGTCTTTCTCACAACTCGCAACTCCTTACTCCTAACTCCACAGCTTCCGCTGTCTGGGCCTATAATTGTTTTATTAGAGCTTCTGATATATAATCAAACCCTCAAGAGACGTATTAGTGAAGAGGTGGAGAGATGACTGTTCTTTTATTAGGTCTGGCTTTGACGGTGGGCATAGCTGGTAACCTTGGTTATATCCGATGTCAGCGCCGTAGCTTTGAACCAGGCGAAGCTGCTTTGGTTATGCGACGAGCCTGGATCCCAGGCTACTGGCTGTACCATGACGCTTTGTTCCGGACGGCGCAAGTGGACGAAATTGCCCTGCTGCTTACGGCTATAACTACCATGCTGCCTGATGCAATTCTAGCAAGGTGGAGAATGGGTGACATGGATACCTGGAGTGATCAGGTTACAGATGAAAGGCCTCGACCAGATCTCTACCTAGCTATAATTCCATTTGCGTTTACGGCAAACCACTACGCCGGTACGCTTATTGGACTACTCGTAGCCACTGCTGCTTATCGCGGCATTATTACCGCTTGGCAACTATTGGCAATAGTGGCAAGCAAAGACAGACTGGCATTCCTGAGTAACCATCGTTATCTTCACGGGTGAGGATACACCAAGCCGCGCTGTACATTCCTACACAGCGCGGCTTTTAAACGTTTTGGGGCTATCATCAATACCAATCTGTCTATTACCTAGTGCCTACCGCGATATTATGACCAGAGATGTTCATATCTGATATGGAATTGCTATAAATAGGGATTTACTCCGCTTGGACTAATCTGTATTTATGTATATAGTTCGATCCCGTATTCGTAACTCCTATTGGCTAATATTATATACATAGCCATCGCGACCTATGACAGTTGTGCTGTCTATTTTTATGTTGTATAGTACGGCAGTCGGATTCGCTGGTACTTAAGGAAGGTGGGCACAATGGTGCGCCAAAAAACAGCTATCGCGCTTAGTGGGATTTTCGTTGGCGGCCTAGGTCTGTTCGCTGCACAAAGGAGGGACAAGCAGATGAAAGATCGTCAGCGGGCGAAGTATGCGGGCGAGTTCCGCGAAGTCTTTGGCATCGATCCTCCAGCCGAGCCAAAGTTCATCACAACTGCGCAGCTTCGCGCCGTACTGAATGTGTTGTGGAAGAGTGGCCTAGATGAATCTGAAGAGCCCAGACCTCAACAAGCCTTCTTTCTGGCCCCGCTTTTTACACCCCTCAACGCGAGTATTGTAACAAAGCTGGTATTGATACCGGGAATGAATGATGTTGTAGCTGAGTTCAAAGATGAACTTAGCGACATCAAGGTCGGTCTGGAGGAGAGATTAGACAAAGCTCTGCGCGATCACGAGGCTGCAAGCCAGACCATTAGGCAAGCATCACGCTTACATACGTTCGACGCGTAAGTTAAAAGGGTAGTCGCTTTTGACTACCCTTTCTCTTTTTTTACAGGATTTATTCCTCTCTGCCAAATAATTAATAGCCTCAGGCATGCCGATAATTATGGACTGAGGATTCAATAACGAGAACATGTCAGCTAACTTTCCTCTACTAGACTAAACTTATAAGAGCTATTAATTTCTGTGTCCAAGTGAAGGTTTCTCAAAGAGGGGACAGGCGGGACTTTATGTCAGTGTTCCCAGTAGAATAGCAATAAAAAAGACCTTCCGCGGGGTAGCTTAAAAACTACATGCCGAAAGTCTTTTTGTGTCTATACGCTACATTAAATAGTGTCCTTAGTCAACTTTTGGGTGGTAGTAATTATGGTCTGGAGTGGCGGGGGCGGTTATCTGAGGTGTATAATTTGTGGCAAGGTGCTAGACGGCAAGGGTGCGAGGCAGCTAGGGCGAATAACAAAACCATAAATCATCAACCACAGGCTAACCAAGTAACTCCTGTCCGCCTCTGGCGGAAAGTAACCCGATAGTCCGCCTCTGGCGGAAATAACTAATAACAAAACTATGCCTCTTTCCTGGAATGAAATTGAATCACGTGCGGTAGCTTTTGCCTCTCGGTGGGCGGGCGAGACGTACGAGAAGGGGGAGTCACAGTCGTTTTGGTCGGAATTTTTGGATGTGTTTGGGGTGGATAGGCGGCGGCATGGAGCCTTTTTTGAATACGCGATTAAGAAGTCCGGCGGTCAGCAGGGGTTTATTGATTTGTTCTGGCCGGGTAAGTTGTTAGCGGAGCAGAAGTCGGGCGGTCGAGATTTGGGCGATGCTAAGGTTCAGGCCTATGATTATTTGCCTAATATGCCAGATGCGGATTTGCCGCTAGGGATTGTGGTGAGCGATTTTGCTACTTTCCGGTTTATTGATTTGGAGTCTAAGGCGGAGACAGAGTTTGTCTTAGCCGACTTGCCTAAGCAGGTGCGGTTGTTTGGCTTTTTGGTGGGACAGCAGAGTCGGCAGTTGGCCGAGGAGGAGCCGGTTAACCGGCAGGCGGCGGAGGCTATGGCTCGGCTACATAATGCCTTGCGGGAGGATAATTATACTGGGCACGATTTGGAGTTATTGCTGGTGCGGTTGGTGTTCTGCTTTTTTGCTGACGATGCGGGGATTTTTGCTCGCAAGAGTCTGGAGGAGTATTTGGAGCGGCGAACAGCCCCGGATGGGTCGGATTTCGGTAGTCGGATGCGGGAGTTTTTTGAGGTGCTGCGGACACCAGAGGATCAACGGCAGAGTTCGCTGGACCAGGATTTGGCTAGTTTTCCGTATATAAATGGTGGGTTGTTTGCCGAGAGTTTACGAACGCCGTCGTTTAGGTCGGATATGCGACAGCAGGTGTTGATGGCGATGCGTCTGGATTGGAGTAAGGTGTCGCCGGCTATTTTTGGCAGTATGTTCCAGGGAGTTATGGATGAGGCGGAGCGGCGTAATTTGGGAGCTCATTATACGTCGGAGGCTAATATTCTTAAGGTAATTAAGCCGTTATTTTTGGATGGGTTGTATGAGGAGTTTGCCCGGGTTAAGCGGAGTAAGGCTAAATTGGCGGAGTTTCACGATAAGCTGGCTGGGTTGACGTTTTTGGATCCGGCGTGTGGGAGTGGGAATTTTTTGGTGATTACTTATCGGGAGTTGCGACGGTTGGAGCATAAGGTGATTGATTTGTTATACAAGGATAAGGGGAATATTTTTGATGCTAGTGGGTTGGAGGGAGTGGGGTCTAGGGTGCGGGTTAATGTGGACCAAATGAACGGGATAGAAATCGAAGAATTCCCCGCCCTCATCGCCCAAACCGCACTATGGCTAACCGACCACCAGATGAACATGGAATTTAGCCAGTTGTCCGGTTCCACCTTTAAGCGGTTGCCGCTGACTAAGAGCGCTAATATTGTGAATGCTAATGCGCTGCAGCAGGATTGGACCGAAGTCATAGAGCCACAAAAGTTAGACTTTATTATAGGTAACCCGCCGTTTATTGGAGCTAAGATTATGTCTCAAACGCAGAGGGATGAGGTAAAGGCGGTTTTTAATGGGCAAGATAAGGTGGGAGTTTTGGATTTTGTCAGCGCGTGGTACGCTAAGGCTGCCCGAATGATGGATAGTAATCCAGCCGTTCGAGCTGCTTTGGTGTCGACTAATTCGATTACTCAGGGCGAGCAGGTCGGTATTCTATGGAAGTATCTATTTGACCTACATATTGCCATTAATTTTGCTCACCGAACGTTTAAGTGGACCAACGATGCCAAAGGTGTGGCGGCTGTCTACTGTGTGATCATCGGCTTTTCCAAAGATTCTCATCAAGCCAAAGATAAATATATTTTTGACTACCCAGATATTCGTGGCGAGGCTGTAGAACAATCAGTAGAGCACATTAATCCCTATCTGGTTAACGCACCTGATGTGCTTATTCAGAGTCGAAGCAAGCCAATTTGCGATGTGCCAGTTATGGTATCGGGGAATAAGCCTATCGATGGCGGCAATTATTTGTTTACCCCCCAGGAGAAAGCGGAATTTTTACAACTAGAGCTCAATGCTGAGAAGTTCTTCAAGCGATGGTTGGGCGGGGTTGAGTTCTTGAATGGGATTGAGAGGTGGTATTTATATTTGGACGAAGCAAGCCCTTCCGAACTCAAGACCATGCCGCATGTCTTAAAGCGTATTGAGGCCGTTAGACAGTATCGCTTATCTAGCCCAAGTTCTTCTACTAGAAAGATTGCAGATTATCCCACTCGATTTCATACCCGATTTATTTCGAAGTCAAACTACATTGCTCTTCCTGAAGTATCCTCAGAACGCAGAAATTACATACCCATACAATTCCTTGGCCCTGATGTGCTTTGTAGTAATAAATTGAGATTGGTTGATCATGCGAATCTGTACGAGTTTGCTGTACTTACATCTGGGATGCACATGTCTTGGACAAGGGCGGTCACGGGCCGGCTAAAGAGCGATTATCAATATTCCAAAGATATTGTTTACAACAACTTCGTCTGGCCGGAAAACGTAACTGAGGACCAAAAATCAGAGATAGAAACCTTAGCTCAAGCCATCCTAGCCACTCGCGGCAATTACCCTAACAGCACCCTAGCTGACCTCTACGACCCCCTAACCATGCCCCCCGACCTCCTCAAGGCCCACAAAAGCCTAGATAAAGCCATAGACAAACTCTACCGCAAGAAACCTTTCGCCGACGACGCGGAAAGAGTGGCATTATTGTTTAATAAATATAAGGAGCGAGATGGATCAAGTTAGCTATACCGACATTGAACAGCTCAAAAACCTTTTGCCAAAATTGACTGATACTGGATTAGTGCTTTTTGCTGATACAGGAAAAATCTATCCCCATACAGTTTTTGTTACTGGTGTTTTGAACAGGACTCAAGAGTTGACTGAATCAGCTATCTGGTCGATTGAGAGTAATAGACCATTGACCTCTTTCGCAATTATACGAGGTTTATTGGAGACTGTTGGTCT
Source organism: uncultured Candidatus Saccharibacteria bacterium (assembly GCA_964536215.1). GTDB lineage: Bacteria > Patescibacteriota > CAZHWT01 > CAZHWT01 > CAZHWT01 > CAZHWT01. Next base: position 65,078 of record CAZHWT010000002.1, on the reverse strand, counting down.
TGTGTACTATGCTCTGGACAAGGTAAAAACCGCTAGCTCTGCTGAGGTTTTTAATATATTCTTGTATGGCTCGAGAGAGCCAGGTAGTGAGGCGCAGTCTGTAAACATATTGACCTGTATCGATAAGGCTACTAATGCGCATCCAAATTTGCGAAGTTCTTACGACCAACTGAGTGAATTTGTCCATCCTAATTCCGCTAGCATTTTGTACGCAGGTAGAGTTTCGGGAGAACAGGACGAGGGTTCTTCTGCTAGAATGGTGGATTTTACAATTGGCCACCATTCTTTTAAGCATAACCATAAGACTGTCTCTATTAATCTTACTGGTGAGTGTTGCGCTATTATTTGTGACTATTGCCAACAGATTATTGAGACTGTCAAACTGAAACAAGCTGAAGGCAAGCAGCAATCTTGATTAAGTGATGGTTTAGCTCACATCATTTGTTTGCTCGCCTGTCGGCTATTCGGGTTTGTTTATGGTACTATAGGTAAGATTGTAGACAGATGAATTGTGGTCTCTGTGGGGATGTAGAATTAGCGGTTAGATCACTCTCTTATCAAGAGAGAGGAACGGGTTCGACTCCCGTCATCTCCACAGAGCGCATAATTGGGTGTAGGACGATTGAGAGCTATGGGCCTGCACGGAACTTATTCGGCAACTAGATGGCAGATAAGTTTAATTTTCAAGCTAGAAACTCTGTTGAAGAATGATTTTGATGAAGCCGGAGTTAATTTTTAAAGTAGCTGCTATTTAACCCAATAATCTTAGCCTAGTCACACTGCATTTCGGTCGATTGAGCGGATTTTTTTCGTTCTTACCACAACAGTAGGGCATCAACCGATTATTCTGAATCAGTCGCATTTAATATTAATGTTTCTACCAAAAGATTATTTATTACATAGTTGCTCCGGTTTGTCTTTCTCTTTAACATCAATTCGGTCGTGCATTTAGAATCTTCTACGCTTTAATCGATTGAGGTACATTTTGCTTAAGATTTGGATAGCTTCAGACACCCGATCTGTGTTACTAGACGATTAGCTAAGTTTTTGCTGCAACGGGATTCCGAATCTATATCTACCTCCAGTTAAATAATGTTCCAAAGTTCCACATTACTTTTTGTACATACTTGACATATCTTACTTTCAGGGTGTACAAGTAAATCATGAGTAATTTTAACTTTCAACGTTTTACGGCTGTAGGGAAGCGGTTCGAAGACCGTATTACTATCACTCGAAATAGAGCCGTAGGTTTCCCTACCCAATTTTACAAACAGAATTATATTGATAGCTACAAATTTGGGGTACTATACTACGACAGCAACCTGAATGCTATTGGGGTCATGTTTACTAATAGCGAAGACGAACAAGGTAGGATAGCTATTACTAAAAGCTCTAACTATGGCGGGCACATCTTGGCCAATAGCTTCTTTAAGGCAAACAGGATAAACACGAAAAAATATGCCGGTCGATATGATTACGAGAAAAAGCCGCTTTCAGAAGCAGGGCTAGAAGGAGAAGGGGATTTGTATATTATCTATTTAAAGGAAAAACAATCTGAGGAGGTGAGCGCGATATGACTACCTATAACTGAAGAACCACGAGACGACAATCTCGTGGTTCGTGAACCAATAATAAAGGATGATACCAAATATTATAGGCCTATGCTTGTATAATACAATCTGTAGGCCTAAAAGTCAATGGATTACATTAATTAAGGAGATATTTTATGACCTACAGAATTGTCTGTACAAACCAAGAACCAATCAATGAGCCAACTACTCATGCGCACATCGTAACTGTGGGCGTCGGAGATGCCCCTGACAATGCTGCCAGACGGCTGTCTTTGTCTCAGGTATTAAGCGCGATAGATAATGGCGATTCGTTTTACACTGTTGGATCGCGCACCGGTACAACTGCAAAGGTTGTCTCGGTTAATTGTGATAACTGTGGCCGCAGAATTATTAAGTCGTCTCCAGATGCCACTACCGATAATAACTTAGATAGCCTACGCGCTTGTCGATGGAGTGCAAAGTAATGGCAAACTATCACGTAACTCATAACCCCAAAGGTGGATGGGATGCAAAGCGAGAAGGCTCTTCTCGAGCTTCAAGCCATGCTCAAACACAACGTCAAGCAGAGGTGGATGCCAAGCGATTGGCTGCTAATTCTGGTGGAGGCGAAGTGAGAATTCACAGTCCAAAAGGACCTATTCGCGATAGCGACACAGTAAAACCGGCAAAGGATCCTAACCCTCCAAAAGATACCAAGCACTAAGCTGAGGTTGAATTGCACTATGAAGCTCTGGCGTTATACCAGAGCTTCTATTGCACCCCGCTCTTCTTGATTGCGTTAGACTCCTTCCTCCCCAGTTTAAAGTCGAGCATAAATAGCTTATATAGTAAAGATCTACTGTTTAGCAACTGGACTGGCATTCCTCGGTCTACTTATGGGATGCAAGCGCAGCTATAGTATTCACCACCTTCCAGGCACTTACTCAGAACACCTAGTCTGCCTGCTAAACTAATCACGGGGCAGATGTATGGTTTTGTTTACACTAATCAGCTGCTTCTAGGTTGGTACGTAAACGTGTACGTACATGTGTACGTACTTAGTTTTGCGCCTGCCTATGGATGTTGGGAATGAAGTGTTATAATTTGCTTACTGTTCGCTATCTGGCCAGCTTTTTATTTTGGTTGAAAGGATAATGAGATAAATGGCTATTTAAATGGATATTTATTTGAGAGAGAAAGCAGCTAGAAACAGCCAGGCACAATGGCCTGGCTGCAAGTGAAGGTGGTTGTAGGAGAACTCTCTTTTTCGATGTTTTAATCACAATTTGCCGAGCATTCCCCACATATCTTCTGGGATATTCGTCTCTGCTAAGCCTAACTCATTGGCGACATCGGTTAGTATTTCATCGCCAATAATAGTCTTGACGGCGTCTCGATATGCGATATATCTGGCCATCGAATCTTGGATATTGAGCAGGTCTCTCCAATCTGTCTCAATAAGCCGTTCGCCGCGAGCTGCTTTTGCGTAAATCTTGTCCAACCTGTCTTGCTTTGATTTGAATTTGCGTGCCAGTCTCCACAGCTCTTTTGTCGCATCAACTGCATTCTGTACAGCGATAGGAAAGTCATTCATCACTTACTTCTCCTTTTGTTGGTAACAAATGCAACTAGTGCATTATACATACACTATAGGTTACTGTCAATTTGTGAAATGTACTATCTACTAGATAGTTATCTCGGAACATCTAGTCTGCCTGTTACTACCCAATGGCTAAGAGTTTAGATTTGGTAGAAGAAACCGGCTGGGAGAGGCGTATGATTTTTTTATACTTCTCAGCTGCTTCTAGGTTAGTACGTACACGTGTGCGTACTAGATTTTGAGCTTGGCTGCTGATTGTTGAGAACTAATTAATGCTAACAACTTGACACTCAAGTCTATAATAAGAGTTAATTGCTTGTTAGCAAACTGACATGTATCAGCTATACTTTATATATGCAGAATTTAACATACACTTCCTCTAGGCTTTACAATAATCCATCTCTTTTGCGAGGCGTTGCAAGAGTACTAGACCTCTATGGTCAGATAACTAAATATAACTATAGCGCCTCTTCTAAGGAGGCTGATGCAAAGGCTATACGGAGAGACTGGCAGATAGTTGGCCGCAGTCTATATAGCTCTATAAATAAGTTTATGCCTTAATACGAACGACACAAATAATGCTAGCGATAGCAGATTACAATCATTGGCATCTGACTCTAAGAATAAACCTGGCTTGCATGCTGATAAAAAGCATTCTGTCGAGGAAACTGTAGCTTCCATACTTGATAGTGATAATCTTCCATCTGATAAGAAGCAAAAGCTTCTGCATGAATTGGTTGTTACAGGTGAACAGTTTAGTGGGCCATTACCTCCTCCTCAAATATTGGCTGGTTATGACCGAGTATATCCAGGCGCCGCTAAGAAGATTGTGAATCAGGCTATGATGCAGACGACTCACCGAATGAGCCTGGAAAGCAAAGTTGTTCAAAGTAATATAACGAATGAGAGATTGGGAGTAGTATTAGCGTTTATTTTAGCCTCATTTATGATAATTGGCGGCTTTGTATTAATTCTCAATGGTCAAAATGTAGCTGGCTTTGCTCTCGTTTTGGGCCAAGCAGCTATTTTGATTTATAATTTTTATAGTCAAAAGTCTAAAGAGTCTAATCGAATTAAGGCTAAGGATGAGGAGTTGTTGCCTGAGGATTAACACTGCCAATCTTCTAGACATTTACCTCCTGATCCTTAGTCTGCCTCAGCTGATGTTTTGAATATATACCACCTTCCAGGTGGTTATCGCAGAACACGTAGCCTGCCTGTTATTGTTCTATAGTTAGATGTTCATATCCTGGCAGAGGAAACCGTCTGAGGTGTATGGTTTTATCTCTGTTTCCCAGCTGCTTCTAGATTAGTACGTAAACGTGTACGTACATGTGTACGTACGAGATTTCGTGCTTGCCTGCTGATCGTTGAGGATAAAGTGATATACTCCATCTATTAATCGCTATCTGGCGAGCTGTTTGTTTTCCGTTGAAAGGACGAGTCTCTTAATCGTGTTGATTTATGTCGGCACAAAAAAGAAAGCCAGGGCTGTGTAATTCAACACTGCCGTGGCTTGCTTATGGTCTATTTGTAGCATATTTAACGGTTAAATTCAACAGTATCACCCGTCTTCTTGATTAATATTAACTTTTTGATCGATCGGACGAGTGCGTACTTTTTGCGTAACTCTTTTTCCAGGTATTCGTCATCTAGTTTTGTTCCCCGGCTGTCGATGATGATATTCTTAGATTGTTTTCCTGCCCGCTGGAGCTGTTTCTCCACTGTTTTCTTGCCGTTGCCTAATGGACTCTTGGCCTCCCAATCTACTCCATTAAACCTCATATCAGTATTTTTGGCTCCTTTGGTTCGTTTGGGCTTGATAAACTCGACATCGAACCCCTGCTTAAGAAAAACCGCGGCCGTAGTTAGCTCATGTTTTTCCGGGTAAACCCCAAAGGGTATAATTGTTTTTCCCATGCGGTTTCTTTTAGTCACGCGCGGAGAATACCACTTAGCTCTCCTGGAGTCATCAGGCAGGCTGCAATAGTCCCCCTTAGCATTTGTGATCACTAGCATCTAGTTGGTGTTTACCTCATGACGCCTAGCTTGTCCATTATTGCTCTAGGATTAGATGTTCATATTCTGGCAGAGGAAACCATCGGAGGTATGGTTTTGTTTATACTTCTCAGCTGCTTGTAGATTAGTACGTAAACGTGTACGTACATGTGTACGTACTTGATTTTGTGCTTACCTCCAGACTATTGGGGATATATTTTATTGACAAATGTACATAATTAACGTACATTATGTCTAATTAGCAAAGACACTGGAGGTGTATATGTCTGAGGGAAAAGTAACTAAGGTGGTGGGAGCTACTGAAGTGCGGAACAATTTATCTAGTGTGTTAGATATGGCCGAGCAAGATGGGGTAACCTTAATTAAGCGCCATAAGAAAACCGCTATTGCCTTGATTAATACAGACTTACTTGAGGATTTATTGGAATTGCATGACAAAACCTATGTCGAATCAATCGCCCAAGCGCGGAAAGACGTCGAAGAAGGTAGGACTTACACCCTCGACCAAGCCTTTGGCCACCTCATTAGAGAATAACTATACAATCCTTACCACTGCCCAATTTAATAAGGATGTGCAAGCCTTGGATGGCAAGGTTCAGCGTCAATTGGTTAAAAAGTTGAAAGAGTTGGAACAACATGTTGGTCCAATATCTTTAGCCAAACCGCTTAAAAATTTTAATTTTGGTCAATATCGCTGGAGAATTGATCCATATCGGATTACTTTTGATTTAGATGGTCGAACTATTTATTTGTTAACCGTGCGGCATAGAAGTGAGGTATACAAGCGCAGCAGATAAGTGAGCCTCGCTCTTACTTAAATCCGGATTTAGTTTGACTTACCGGCTTTGTATCACCTTCCAGTTGTATATCTATACTACTGAACGGCACATAAAATCTGTTGTGATGCTAGCCACTATAGTTTACTTTTGATTGCGTCATTATTTGCCTGATTTTAGAGCAGCAATTTTATGAGCAATGCTAGCCATTTTTGTAGATATATCAGTAATCTAAGTAAGAATAGTCGTAATTGTTGCTGCCATAGCTGTACGAACTACAGGAACTGGTATATGAATAGCAATAGGTATTTGTATATGAGCCATCTGAATCATGAGTGGTACAACTATTTGTGTATGAATAACAATGAGTGGTAGAGTAATTGCCATCGGATCCCGTTGTACCGCAGGTGTTGGAGTAGGTATAGCAATGTGTATTGCTATATGAGCCATCTGATCCATAGGTCGAGCATGAATTTAAATTGGGATAGCAATGTGAAGTAGCGCTACTACCATCGGATCCATAAGCTGAACACGAGTTTGAATACTGATAGCAATAGATATTTACGTAATCCCCATTGGAGTTATGCGCTGAACATGAATTCGAGTATTGGTAACAATGAATATCAGTATAGTCACCGTTGGAGTCCGTAAAGGTGCAAGTAGAAGCACACCAGTCTGTAACAGTTTCATCCGTGGACTGAAAACTCTCAGCACCCACGCCAGTCCGATCATCGGGCAATTTGACCACGGCTGGACCAGACTCTTGAGTAATGTTTTCGCTGACTGATTTCTCCGGTAGTTTGGTTTTACTTATAGTCTGTTTCTGGATGCTTGGTTCCTGGTTCGTAGTTGAACCGGGAAAATACATTATTTTAACCCCAGCATACAAGACTATTGAAATGACGGCCAGCAATATCAAGCTAACAGTTACGATTCGTTTAGGTTTATGAATTATTGACTTCAGGTTCATATGCAGAATTTGTAGATATTCGTTGCCTTGTATCCTTTAATAATGGCAGAGTCCATTACGCTTTTGGCCGATTCGAGTTTTTAGTGTTGGTTATTATATTACTATGGGTCTTATAAGTCAACCTTTTTATATTTTTCTGTGTCGGTGTACCACCTTCCAGGTAGCTATCTCAGAGCACCTAGCCTGCCCGCCTTATTGTTCTATGGTCAATTGTTCATATTTGGGCAAAAGAAGCTGTCGGATGGGTGTAGATACTAAAAAGACGCGGGTTGTCCTCCAGGATTGCCGGCATCTCTTTGGGCAAAACTGATTAATGCAAAGGGTCAGATTTTTTCTGACCCTTTGTGCTTTTAGGTTTCTATAGCTTTAAGGATACTGTTAACAGTATCCCATTGCTGTTGCCTCTGCTGCTGATTACCGTCTGGAGTTTCGAGATGAATCAGTAATTCAGCAGCTTGGGCTAGTTGTGGATAGACAGGGCTTTCTCCTCTCCACCATTCGTCGTGCTTGGCGGCAATAATTTGTGCCACCATAGTATGAGCGATTTCCTGCTCGTCACTTTCTGGTAGTAGGGTTAACGAATGACGTAAATGTTTAGTAAGCTCTTTTATGTTATTACAAGGTTCGATGGTTACTGGGAGTTGGGTCATGCTGTCCTCCTAAAAGAAATGTGGCCAGTCTATAGACATGGCCACAGATTTATGAAGCTTCAGAGGCTCAATCCTCTGTGTCGTTGTAGATCTCGTTACCGTCAGAGTCGAACACGACGTGTGCATGTCCACCGTCTGTGGCACTATGGTCGATAATAACGAAGTCTTGAGTGTCGTCTTGTTTGTCGTAGCTGTAGCCGACCTTGAAAGTTGTTTCAACATCGCCATTGCGATCGACTGTCTCACGCGTGTCACCAGGATCTTTAGAGCTCATTTTGTTCTCTCCTTGGCTCTCTGATCGACTTAACATTGCCACGATTGACAATGTTTGATTTTATTATACTCGCATTGTCAACAGTAAGGCTATTAGTATGCAAACCATCTTCCGGAGATTGCCTCAGAACACCTATTCCACCCACTAAACTATTCACTTGGGAGGTGGGTGGTTTTGATTATACTTCTCAGATGCTTCCAAGTTAGTATGTACACGTGTGCGTACGTAATTGGATATTGACTTGAAATGGTGTGGATACTAAAAAAGACGTGGGCTGTCCTCCAGGACTGCCGGCGTCTTTTTGTGCTTGTATTGTACTAATTATTTTCGATGAATTTCAATGCACCACCTTCCAGGTGTTTATCTCTGGACACCTGGCTTACCTGTTTGTTGATTTGCCTGAGTGGATTTGAAGTCATTATGGAATTAACTGTGCAATTCTTAGGTTGGCTGTTGACGGTTAAACGGTTTAGGCGAATAATACCCGAACATGGTCAGGCGTATTTTAGAAGTGTGATAAGCTGATTGAGGAGCTCTCGTATGAATAATCAGGATTTAAAAACTGGCGAAGTTATTTTGTACACCAATCCGGATGGATCGACGGCTGTTGATGTTCGACTGGAGCAGGAAACCGTCTGGCTGTCACAGGCCCAGATGGCTGAGTTGTTTGACCGCACTGCCCCGACAATTAACGAACATATCAAGAGTATCTATGGTGAAGGCGAACTTGAATCAGCCCCAACTATTCGGAAATTCCGAATAGTTCGTATGGAAGGCAATCGTCAAGTAGAGCGAGAAATAGATTTTTATAATCTAGATATGATCATCTCTGTGGGATACCGGGTCAATTCCAAGAGGGGAACACAATTTCGCATTTGGGCTAATTCTGTGCTTAAAGAATATCTGCTGAGAGGCTATGCGTTGAACCATACGCGGTTGAATGGTGAGCAAATCAAACAGTTTCAGCAAGCGTTGTCGCTGTTTCCGCAAACTGTTGAGAGATTATCGTCTCGCGGCGATCTTTCGGATGATGAGGCTGTAGCGTTAATGCGACTTGTGACAGACTATGCTTCAAGTTGGGCTTTGTTGCAGCAATACGATGATGGCAAGTTGGAGCAGGTGGAGCATGGCAGGAGTCCTTCATTTGAACTAACCTACGATAAAGCCCGGGAAGCCATTGCTACCTTAAAAGTAGATCTGGTTGGCAAAGGGGAAGCCTCTGAGTTGTTTGGTAATGAGCGAGATGAGTCGTTCCAAGGTATTTTGGGTGCTATTTATCAAACATTTGATGGTGAGGAATTGTATCCATCTATCGAGCATAAGGCTGCTCACTTGCTTTATTTTGTGATTAAGGACCATCCATTTAGTGATGGAAATAAGCGATCTGCGGCTCTTCTGTTTATTTATTTTCTGTCTCAGAATAATTATTTAACCAAGACGATCGGTGGGTCCAAGGTGGATGAAAATGCCTTAGTTGCACTCACACTATTAATCGCTGAAAGTGATCCTAAGCAGAAAGAGGTTATGATTGCACTGGTTATGCACTTGCTACAAGGGTAGGTAATTAAAGCTCATAGCGAAACCCTCTCAGACAATTGTCATCCTGAGCATATGCGAAGGATCTTCCAGGTAAATGCTATATCGGGGGGGGTGGATGATTCACTGTGTTCAGAATGACAAAGGCCTACGCTTAATGTTCTTAATTACAATATTAAGCATTACACGCCGTTTATGTTGATAAATCAAAGATTAGGAGAATCCGATATGAAAACAATTAAAGTTTCAATTCAGGATGAGCATACGTTGATGTTGCAGGAGGATGGGGTTAAGGGGGATTTGGTTGATTTGAAGTCTTTGCATGAGACGGACATTGATAAGTCCAATTTGGAAACTATTCTTGAGGCACTTAAGAATGAGGCTTTTGAGGCGGAGGTGGCTAGGGAGCGGTTGAGTGTTGAGCGGGAGAAGGCTTTGGAGGCCAAAGTTAAGGAACAGGAACTGCTCAATAAAATTGCCATGCTGGAAAAAGAAAAGGTGGATGCGGTGGTTTTAGCGCAAAGCAAGACTAAAAACGAGTTACAAGAAGCTATGTCTAAGAAGGAAATGGAGATTGCCAAGCTACAGTCGCAGATCTTGGCGGCGGAAACTGATAAAAAGCTGGCTTTAACTGAGGCAGTTGGTAAAATCAAAAAAGAACGTGACCAATTGGCTTACGACTTAAAGAATAAAGAGGCTGAGCAAAAATCTGAAGTGTTGCTGCTGAATGAAAAGTTCCAAAACGAGCTGAAGACCAAAGAGGAAATGATTGCTTATTACAAAGATATGAAAGCCAAGCTTTCAACTAAGATGGTTGGAGAGACATTGGAGCAGCATTGTGAGATTGAGTTTAATAAATTGCGGGCCACAGCTTTCCAGAAGGCATATTTTGAGAAAGATAATGAAGTGCGTGAGGGTAGTAAAGGGGACTACATTTATCGGGAGAATGATGAACAGGGGAATGAGCTAATCTCGATAATGTTTGAGATGAAAAATGAGGGCGATGAAACAGCAACTAAAAAGCGCAACGAGGATTTTTTAAAAGAATTAGATAAGGATCGAACGCAAAAGAAATGTGAGTATGCGGTGTTGGTGTCGTTGCTCGAAGGTGAAAATGAATTTTATAATACCGGTATTGTTGATATGTCGCACCGACACGACAAAATGTATGTTATCCGGCCGCAATTTTTTATCCCCATGATTACAGTGCTGCGCAACGCAGCTCTTAACTCACTCAAGTATAAGGCCGAGCTAGCTCTGGTGCGAGAACAAAATATTGATGTGACAAATTTTGAGAATCAACTAAATGACTTTCGCGACTCCTTTGGTCGCAACTATCGTCTTGCATCCGAACGATTTAAAGACGCTATCGACAATATCGACAAATCTATAGCGCAACTTCAGAAAACTAAAGAAAACCTGCTTCGATCCGAAGATAATCTGCGTATTGCCAATGGCAAAGCTGAAGATTTAACTGTCAAAAAACTGACTCGCGGCAACCCGACCATGACCGAAAGATTTAGCGAACTGAGCACCGATTAGCATGTGACTTTTGTAATAAATGGCTATTTAAATGGGTATTTATTTGTCAGGGGCAAGGTATGCCTAACGAATAGTCTCCGTCAAAGGTGGCGGTCCCACTTACTATCATCTTTGGCGACCATACCCCCGGCGCCATTACGGTTAGCTATGACCCGTTGTCCTATAGATTGACTTTATAAACTTAAAATGGTATAGAAAGTGTGACCGGGCCTAACGACAGGGGAAGGCAAATGGCACTTACTGCCACGGAACCGCTGGCTATCGGATTCTATATAGCAGTCATCGCAGCCATTGTGGCGATGATTTTGGTCGTACGGTCGGGCGATGACATTGAGGTAGCGCCCGTCATTGGATTTTTGGCTTTCATGCTAACCTGGTTTGTCGCGATGATCTTTTTGTAGCCTAACATGGCACGGTCACTAGGCTACAGTTTACACCTTGCCCCACTCCTTACCTGAGTGGGGCATTTTTTACCTTCCCTAAAGCATTATACAAATGTAGTCATTAGCTAGTGCACCACAGTGTCATTCTAGAATTTGGGAAAACTGAAAACGTTCCAGTAGCGCTGCACTCCGCGTTTGATCGAGGAGTGCAGTAGTGTTGCCGCCACAAACGACGGACGGATAGGCGCTTATCGCCTCTTCGTTCTTTTAACTATGTGCTCGAAGTAACTCGTCTATATCTGATACGGTTATGGGTTGTCAAATTACTATAGCGGATGGCACAACTAGATCTACTATCTTCGCTTGATACGCGTTCTGGCATTCAAAAATTTACGAATCAACGGCAATGATAGCGCCTTTTGCTCTATTTTCGTAAGGCGTTGAACGTGCTCATCTGCCTGCATAGCCAAAGCCACAAAACCTCGGACGAAGCCTAACTCAAAATCATTTTCTCCAGTCATATGGTGAATAACCTCATGAAGATAGACCTCCAAAAATGCTTTATGATTATGCAATAAGACTTGACTGACCTCGATTTTAATTCGATTATCCTGGCCGGTTTTATACATGCCGCCATGAGGATTTAAACTAGAGCCAACTCTAATATCCTGCTCATTCATCTGAGACAATTGAGCAAGTCGATCCCTGATAACATCAACCACTTCACCTTGGTCATAGCCTAGCTTTAGCCATCCCTTACTAAGGTACTGCAGCTTGTCTGGATCATTTAACATTTGCCGGTAATAATCATCAACAATTTGGTTAACGCGGGTAGCTAATGTGTACAACTGAGCGCGCTCTTGATCGGTTACTTCAACTTCTTTACCCTCTAAATTCTTGAAATAGTCAGCCGTTGTATAAACCGACTTACTGAGCCGCCTTGTTAGGAAAGGTGGTAGGAATACCGTATTAGCTCGCTCTAAATGCACCTTCATCAACTCTTCTTGATGCTGTTGTTCAGAAATGCTAGCGATAGACAAAATAGCATCATCACCAAAGACGTCATAGTAGGCCTGCCGTAAAAGTATCTGCACACGGTCAGACTCTTCTAAAAGCTCATACTCATAATAACTAGTCTGAGGATCCTCTTTGGCTCTACTTAGCATCTCCTTAAAGATGACACTGCCAGCGTCCTGATTAAAATACTGGGAAACAGTATCCTTAAAGACTGTTGGTGAAATGGCATTTCGCTCTCTCGTGTTTATGGTTGACTGGTGCAAGTTATAGCCAAACATGAGCTGCTTGCTGCCATTAAGGCTTGTAGCAGCGTCAGGTATAAGCAAATTCTTTTCAAAGACTTGGCCAGGTCGATCTGTTAACACGCTGACATATGCGTTGTAAAATTTCTCTGACTCAACCGGCAACACAAACCTATCCAGTCCAGTATTTCCGGTGGCATCGGTAACGCGAGGATCAAGTATGTCCAACCATTGGCGCCACGTTCGGATTCGCTGCGGTACATGCGCATCGTTCACAAGCAATTCTTCCGACCGCTGCAGCTGTTCAAATTGCTGGCGGCTCCAGGGGTGACCGTTGCTAAAAATAGAGAAGGTGGTCATGGATCCATCTCTAGGCCGATCAGACCACTTAAGATTATAGGCTAGAACGTCAAACTGTTTACTCTGACCAGTGTCATGGTCAATAGCTTGTTCGGTTGTTGAAGTAGGAGAAGCCTGCCAATCCTTAGATTCCAACCGGAGGTCAATCTGCTGGCGCGTAGCTGCGGCGGTCAACATCTTCAGCCCCTCTCCAAACTTACCTGCGTCTGCATCAGTTTTGGTACTACTCCCCATTTGCACCAGATATGGAGTGGTATATCCCGTGCCATGATCTTCAATTGACACGCTCACAATCACCCAATCTGAAGGCATGCCAGTGAGGGCGGCCATATCTACATCCATAGTCTCGCCCTGGCTATTACTAATCTGGAAGGTAATGCGTGGCGGCTGACCACCATTGGCATCACGATGATTCTGAATAGCATCGATCAGGATGCGCTTGGGATCACTCCAGACTTTGCTACCATAATCTAACGTCGTGTTAGCCGAAATAAATTCTAAACCCCGATTTTTTTCTGGAAGCGGAGTAGTTTGAGGAGTGGGAATTTCATAAAATTGAGCATCCGGCTGATTGAGATTTATATATAACAAATCGCCCAAGATAAACGATTGAACATTGTCCCCGGCCTTTTCATCGATAGCAGCCTGATTGTGGCTTGAAGTGTCAGATGCTGTCAGGATATCTTCGATACGATCAACACTATATCCATAGTCCGTCCTTGATATAACCAATCGTCCTTTCTGATCGCCGGCCTTATATCCGTAGGATTTGTATTGCCCTACAGGTATATCCAAGAGCATATAATTAAGGGATTGTAAATCATCTATTTCATCCGGCGATCGACGCAGTTTTAGCCATGGAAAATCCTTTGCGTTGTCAGCTACCTCTAGCTCTTCAGTAACCCATTTTAGTTGACCAGCAACATGAAATGGTAGGTATATAAACGAAGACAGTGGTACAGATTTGACTATATCTGCGTCCGTCCCAGCCAATAACTGCTTGGTCGCCTCAATTGACGCTAGAAATTGCTGGCGGTCCTCATCGGTTGCTAAATGATAAAGCTGTGCTTCTAAGTAGTCGAAGGCAATTTTTACAGCATCTTTCTGACGCTGTTCATTAGTGTAGCCAATGTTAGGCACATCTACAGCAATGCGCTCTGCAATATGACTTGGCAACGCCACTTCGAACAGCTCCGGGTGATGACGAAGCACTGCGCTGGCCACCATTTGACCCAAGGCATGTTGTACTTCGTCAGTGAATGACGATTTCCATTCGAAGAACATCTCTGTGGCTAGCAGCAAATCGGCATCGCGAGCAAAGCCATTAGAGATGGCGTCGGTATCAACTGCGATCGTATCCTTATACCAGTCTACCCAATATGGGAAGTCGGTCATAAATCTATCTGCATTACTATTTGTTTTGTGCACAAAAGACAGATTGCCTAATTGATATTGACTGCGCGGGATTGTAGCCAGATTATCAGCTGCATAGCTTTCTACCATATGATGGAGCACGGCGTTAAAAGTTTTATCAATCGTTTCAGTTGATTCGTCCGATGCAGTGAGCTGCTTCACAAGTTCATCTAATCTATAGACAGGCGAGGGATCATAGGCTGCGGAAATAATGGATAACATGGATAAAATCTCTGGCCTGACGACCAGCAATGTATAGCCGCGTTGTTCGGCTAATCGTTTATGTTCAAAGTCGGCATTCGATGGGCAGAACACAGTCTTACCTGACTCAAAATGAAATACTTCCTCTATTGCCTGTCGCCAGAGTGACTGCTGAGACTCCGGCAATTTATAGATAAACCGCAGGCATCTTACTTCCCGGGGAATGATATCTGTGGATGGATCATTCATTAGTCGGACTATCTGCAAGATAGACTCGTAGTCTGTCAAGTCAGTCAACTTGTCGATAATGGCTACGTCAAGTATGGCTACATCAACCGTCTTGCGATCGCGGCCAGAAATGGCCCATTTGTCCGATAAGTTGTAGCTCCAAAGTAAATCTGACCGATCTTCCTCAACCAGCAGTCCTTTAACGTACACCCGCCCAGCTGGCACTTCATTCTGAAACAAGGCATCGCCTTCGAGCTTTTCTGGGGCTATGTCGGGATGGAACTCCAGGACATACTTAGCAATGCCTTCGGGCGAGATTCGACTATCCAAGATGTTCCGAATTTCTCTCCATTGCAGGTCTGTCATATTGGCTTGACTAAGATCAACCATTGTCCGAGACCCTTCCGATGGCGATTGAACTGTCAGCTTCCGATCGACAGCCGTACCATCCAGCGACAAAAGCCCGTCATTAACCTGGGGCTTAAGCCACCACGATTGGTCGGTATTCCGGGACAGGATCCGCACATCCGCGCCAACCCTATTCAACTGGGCTAGGCTCATTTTTAACCCTTCACCCAATCCACCTCGTCTATTGTCATCTTCGCCTTTAGTTGTAGCACCCATCAGGCCAAGCAGCGCATGATCAAAGCCGGGCCCATTATCTGCTATAAGGTAACCAACGACCTGCCATTCGGAGTCCTCCGTCGCCACTTCTGTATAGGACACGAATTTACTTGTTTGGCCGTTGCTTAGCTTCAGCTTAAGCTCTGGGACTTCATACCTTACCTCTTGAAGCTGCTGCCATAATGCATTCATATTCTGTTGGCTATCCTGAAGCAGTGTGCTAATGCCAGAGGATGATTCAAGTAGCGCCACAAGCTTATGAAAGTGTACTTCTTGGACGACAGGATCTGTTTCAGCCGCAAAGAGGGACATTGACTCCAGGATGGCCTGTTGATCAGGTTTGTATTCCGATATACCAACTAATTTGAGGCGTGACTTTTCAAAGGCAGAAGTATTAGCGTCGAGGTGGTTCTGAAGCAAATCGACAATAGACTGCGATGGATGCCAGGTTTTCTCGCCATAGCTAGTATCTATATTAGTACTATGCTCGATGTGTTGAATCTCAACAGGTCGGTGTGTATGCAGTGGGGCTTGCTTTAATGCAGGAGCGTCAGCTTTCTCAACCAATTGCAGTTTATCTGGTGGGGGTGTACCAAATTCAGAGGACATTAGAATCAAGTATAGCATCTGAACTGGAGGCCATTCCATGGCTAGATGACCGTTATTCCATTGCCAATTTCTGTCCAATACTTTTGACAGCTACTAGTATAAACTTTTACTAACCGACACTTAAGCTTGCACCGGCAATCATGTGAGATATTCTGTGGTAAAGATAAGTGTGAGAATTGTTAGTCGGATCATAGCCACGACGTTATACTCCTACAACAGCTTCCGCTACGCTAATGTAACCTTTTAGTTTTACTATTGTGCTTTACATATAATTGTGGTACCATAGCCTCGCTTAGGGAGTCTGAGCACTGCGCGGTATCTGCCGCATACTCCAGGAGATGGAGCATGGCAAACAAGCCTAAACCCAACTATACCCCGTTCGGCAACAAAAAGTCAGGAGACCGAGAAAAAAAGGCCGACGACTCCTCAAAGTCTAAAAACTTTGAGAAAAAGAAAGATCACCACGACTCGCTCAAGGGCGGGGGTGGCAACAACGGTGGCAAGAAGAGCTAATAGCTAGCCTTGCTTAACCACCAATGGCTTCACTGGACAACTATATCCAGTGAAGCCATTTTTTACTGAGACTCTTAGTATTAATAAATATAATTCATCGATTCAAATAAACCCTATAATTATGTATTTTGTGATATAATCCGTTTGAGCCTTTTATTAGCCTCAGCACGTTTACAACGTTGATTAGCCTTGCCTTCCAAGGAGGTGTTCAATGGCAATATGGCTTCCACTACTGGTGGCAGTAGTGCTTATTGGTATCCTGGTCGGACTGACCAATTGGTCAGCCTTTGATCAGGCTCGTCAGACTGCGACACGACAAGTAGTTGCAGTTCCAGTTAAGGAGCGTGAAGTTCGTCAATTATGCTCACAATTACGTGACGCTTGGAATCAACTGGCCCAACTGCAAATCGATTCAGAAATGATTACTCAGCGAGAGGCTGAGTATAGTGCCAGTCTTCGCAGGTATAACGAATTGGCGACCTCCTGGTCTCAGTTCGTACAAGAGTGGAATGAGGGGCGCGTTACTTCAAAATACCAATTTGAAGCTGTGATCAGAAAGTCGTCACTACTCCATACTAACTTTGTCCATTTGGCTTCCTCAATGCAGCAGCAAATAGCAGCGATGCAGAACTTGTCTGCTGCTTATGTTGAAGTAAAAGCAGCTATTCGAGTAACCGAGAACTTGCTGCATAGGACTGTCGGCGAATTAAACGAACTGGCTCGACAGCAATACCAGGTCCAGCCGTTTTATCAGGAATGCCTGAGAACTAAGGACCTACTAGAACAGGCGATTCGTGAGCAGAACCAGAACCCTTTTATGGCAGCCGATTTGGCTAAGCAATACCACAAGCACCTCGTAGCCACGCGGCGCAAAATAAAAAAGCTTGTGGAGTTCAAGGGGCGGGCCGAAAAGGCGCTTGGCGAGTTTATTGCTGAAGTGACTGATGCGCGGGTGAAGGATATCCCTCAGACTGAGCAGGTTATCAATGAGATCGCCGACATCTATGCAGACTCTTGCCTTGAGGAACCACGTCGGATATTCAAGGCAGCAGTAGAAGTCATAAACCACTGCTGGTCCCGTCTGCCACAACTGCAGCACGAGATTAGTATGGATGCGCAAAACTGGCAAGAAGCTATCCAAGCCATGGTGGACGCTGACATAATTATCCAGCAAGCCAAGCAGTCGTTGAGCATGGTGCGAGATAGCAAGGCAACTCTCTTAGCTCAGGTCGAGAAAGTCCAGTCAGATTTGATTCAACTCGAGGTTGATTTTGATCAGACCTGGGAATATTGCCTGATGTTTATTTACGACATGCCGGAAGACGTGCTTCGACAATTACAGAAAGAGGAGGAAAGACTGGAGTACATCAGCTTAGGCGGCGGAAAGATGGACGCAGCTATCCTAAGTGCCAAGGTTAAAGTCATTCAAGAGCGCCGTTCCTTTGTGGCGCTGCTGGCTGAGCAACACCATACGGCCGCTAAGCAATCTCGAGCGGGAGGATAGGAGTATATAACCGGAGACGGTGGATACAGTCAATGTATCTGCTGCTCCGGTTTTTTATGCATAAAAAATGCCCGGGGGATATAGAATATCCCTCGGGCGTTGCTACCTAGTGGCAGTGATTTAGGCAAACGTGTGCCGCTTTGAAGCAGCCTGGATGCCAGCGTCGTCCTGCATCATTGCCGGCCTTCCCTCGTCGTCGACAATCTCAACAGGCTGGATAGCCCGTTGCACCGTTCCCAAACCGGGAATATTGCCGAAGAAGCGGTTCCCCAGCCCCTGCGGAGCTCCACCCGGATCGATCACTTCGACTTCGGGAATTTCATTCTCAGCGCTAAAGTCCCTAACCATGTCTGTCCTCTTTCTAAATTTGATCAAGCTCAACACGAGCAAGATGAAGCGGGCACTTTGCCCACCGATACAAGCTCAACTGAGCCGTAGTATTACGTCGATTTATAACGGCCCATTGGCCGTCAATTTGAACCTCCTCTGTTGGCATCAGCATGGTCTTCTTTAGCTGCTCCGCATAGTGCGAAGAAGCTTCGACAACCGGGTGCTGATGAGGCAACATGACGATATTTTCCCATTCGGCAAACACCTGAATGAATACCTGGGATTCTACCGTACTTCCTTTGAGAAAATCAAGTGCCAGATTGGCCATGGTAGTGGCAATGGCATTGATTGGAGCGCGAAGAGCGACAGCCGCCTCCATATCACTCTCGTCTTTAATTTGAGTGATATCTACAGCATAATTAACCTCCTTGCTATCCTGTGTATCGCCACCCATTAGGTGTTCGGCGCACAGATAGCATGCTTGGTGGGGATCCGGTATAACCATGATATGCCCACCGACGGCTTTAGGATAAACGCCGCCATACATAGCTGGGATTCGATGAGAATAACACCAGCCATTAATTGCATCGCGGACACGACGTTTGTCAATTGCAACGAGCACCAGATCGGCGTCTGTGTGCTGATCAAGAATGTCAAGAGCATTACCATGATAGGCGGTAATATTTTGCTCCTGCATGCCCCGATCTACGAGCCATCGCTTAACACCGTCAACCTTAGGTTGACCGATGTTGCCGTCGTGGCCTAGCAGATGGCGTTCAATGTTCTCTGGCTCCAGAGTGTCTGGGTCAGCTAGGACAATTTGCCGCCATGGGTAGGCTAGATTGCTTACGCATAGCGAACCGACGCTACCTAGACCAAGCACCAGCAGCTTTTGCTGCCTAACTTGGCTTAGGTCCAGGATTCCCTGAGTCCGATACAACTGCATGGTCATACAATGCTCCTTCTCGTTCTAGCTCGACAACAATATCGAGCAGGTCAAATTGTTGGCCTGGATTAGCCGCTCCAGAAATTGGCTCAAACAATTGTTTCTGGCCATCCGGGAGGGTAATCTCCGTGGCTGAATCGGGAAAATTGTGTGGTGTGCTAATTTTTAGCTCGCCTGCCCAATGAGGATGAGTCAACTTCAGTACAATCCGTAGTGAACCGTCCTTTTGGCCAGCCCACTGCTCTGTTACAGTACAGCCATGTGATGCAAGTCGCGATATCTGACGACTAAAGAGGTCAGCTTTGCGGAACTTCCAGCAACTTGGTGGTGGAGTAACAGAGTTATCGTTACGAATGTGCGGTTGAATCAGGACAGGCTCCCGTATACCATTTTCAACCATCATCTGTGATAGGTAATAAAAATGGAAGGTAACGGAATTGCCTGTTTGAATAGTCAGTGCACCACGATCTCCACTTGAGCGGATATCGGCTTTGCGGTCTAATCGGTCAATGTTGGCCAATGGCCCAATGGCGATTCTTAAACCACTAGATACTGCATCCTTAATGGATGCTATATCTGTGGGAGAATACCGCCGCAGTCCTAGAGTATGGTGGGAGTGTCCCTTGAACAGGAACTCGAGCTCGGTATCTGCCGGCACGAGGCCATGCTTTTTGCGAAACTCATAACTGGCTTTCAGCCAGCGTATCTCTTCACCATAACTTGGCGAACCAAATATTGTATTGCCAACACTACGACGGACGGTGTGATCTGGCAGCAATACCCCACAGATAACGACCTGATCGCGACTATCGCGGATACCGTATAGTCCCCACGAGGTCTCTTGATGGGCATTGTCTATGACTTCCTGGGCCATCACGCACATAACCTCAGCGGTAATCTCGACGCGCGGAATGACGAACCGTTTTGGCCGCGGTGCTGAGGGCGTTTCCGAATGAGGCTTTTGAGCCTTATCCAGAAGCTCTGCTAATGTTGGCCCAATTACTACTGACGACTCCTCTGAGCGAGGTGCTCGATCTTTAACCAACAGTTCATCCTCAGATACAGTGTTCGATTCGGACCCATTGAAAAATATTTTTCTCAGGGTGGCCAGGATCGAGTTTAACTTTTTCTGAGGCGGTGTCGCGGTTTCTGGGGACAGTATTGATGCCTGTTCATTCGCAGCAGGCGTCGATTCAGATTGCTGAGTGGATTTTTCAGCGTTGTCGGTCATGGTTGTCACCATCCATACTTGGTCTGATGCCACACAATCCAGTCAAATGCCCGGTGAAGGCCGGCCAGAATAGTGTCGACGTCAGGATTCCATTCCGAAGTAGTATAGCGAGAGCTGTACCCCCCGCCCATAATGCACATCCATCCACCTTTATGGATGTGGTGAGAGGCATCGGTGCCACTAAAGGCTCGATACTGATCTGAATCCAATCGGAACCTTGGTGGTGAGGCAGGGAAGTCTGGCGCAAATTCGATCACCATCGGGATATCACTAATGAATACCTGTCCGGTGCTATCGTAAATGACAAACTCCAACTCCAAGTGAGGGGTGATGTAGTCGCCTCCAACATTATCGACTAAATCGTTCCCAACTCGGCGATATTTGCCCCAACTAAACCGCGTAATTTCGATTGACCAATCTTTGCCCTGAAGAGAGTATTGGCGCCGGTATCCAGTGCCAATTTCTGCTCCTGGCCGCTGTTTACGGAGGCGATAATAATCGCGAATGACCTGGACATGCTCAGCAAATAGGCTGTTATAGCCATATTGTTGCGGCGTCCAATCAGCTCCGGTGTAGGTTGTAAACCAGTGGCGCATTCCCGCCATCCTTTCTAAAATCCAAAGGTCGTATAGTGAAAATGAATCCACTCTACGGCCCAGTTGATAGCCGTTACGGCCATGCATGCATCTGACCATTGTTTTTGATCGCTGGTCAAACACATCCAACCATTAGAAAATGTGTGATGATCGTGGGATGCACTGAGCTGGCGATATCGAGCAGAGTCGACGATGCAGTCAGGCCGAGCCCGAGGGTAATTGGTTGGAAATACTAAAACCAGGCTTTTTTTAAAAAAGACACCTGATTGATGCTGTTTCGTGGATAGCTCGAGCTGCAATCTGAATTCAGGGCTCTCAAACTTT
This sequence comes from uncultured Candidatus Saccharibacteria bacterium, assembly GCA_964536215.1. Classification (GTDB taxonomy): domain Bacteria; phylum Patescibacteriota; class CAZHWT01; order CAZHWT01; family CAZHWT01; genus CAZHWT01. The sequence continues at coordinate 43,640 of CAZHWT010000002.1, read as the reverse complement.
ACCAGTTTAGAAAGCTTACCCCACTCAAACTGACTGACGCGAGCATAATACGTTGTTCCATCACGGTTATATTTCCGCCATTTTCCTACGCCCCGGTCTAACCCAAACGAAACTCGTTCGAGGAAAAAGAATGCCCTGACCTGCTGGACTTCTTTGGCGAATAGCTCATTGTAGCCCCGTTGAGGACTCCAATTGTTCTCATGATAGGTTGAAAACCAACGGTATGGCATAGCAGACACCACCTTTGCTAAATGTCGTTCATGTCAACGACCACATCTTGACGTGGGCGAGGTACTTCCGGCCTTCGTTCACCAGTCGGCGTCACCAGGAGCTCGTTGTGGTAAATGTACCACTCCATGCGACCGAGCGGATTGTACTGCAGAGCCTGCAGAAATCTGTCTCTGCCTAACTCTGGCAATGACTCCATGCTCACTACGGCAATGCTGGACTGCAATACCCAAGCGCCATCTAATTTCATGTCCCTGGGAAAAGAAAAAACTTTCTCAGGGTAAGAATAAATGGCCCGGCTACCAACCAGTGGGTCTATAACGGACCAAATCTGCCGTCCTTCCCAATACAATTCTTGCTGCACCGCAACGAGAAATCGGTTTGTAGCGGCTTCTGTGATCAGTTTGGCGGCGGCAAAGACCCTTAAGCCTCTTACCGTTGCCATAGACTGTCGATAAATGCGGCGTTGATCGCGAACTGTTATTGTGGCTGTAATACTCACCTCTCCAGCTTGTCCAAGAAGAATAATGCCGTTTTTACGCGGCACCACCTTGGCGCTAACCTGTCTAACCATAGAATTGCTCCTGCACAAACACAAGTTGTTAAAGGGCAAGACTTTTGTCGCATTTGTGATGCGAGTAAAAATCTGAGCTGATGATATCACGTTATAGTTATATAATCAATATATTATAGGATATACTTGTTTGTTCTATGCAAAAGTTAGCCAATTCCAACTTGACATTAGTAACCTATAGTAGTATATTTGTATCCTGCAATATTGCAGGCATTGGAGAGAAGAAAAATGGAAGCTGCATCATCGGTTGCATTTGTTTCGCCCGTAGCTCAAGACTTAGCTACCGCACTCAAGCAGGCTGGCGTCGATTTTTTCAGCTCAGAAGTTGGCTGGACTGTTATGCCAACTTCAAGTGGTCTTGCTTGGTGTGAGAACACAGGCATCATCTCGGGTAACGTCGTGACGGTTAAGGACCAGTCTAACTACGTCACCGTTTTTATCTCACCGTTGAGATCCGCACACACCATCTTAATGATTTCGTTTGATCGCAAACGAGGCTGCCTGACAAGTTTTCTTGATGTAGGCGACTCTGCGTCCATGTTGGAGGACGCAACCGTTATTCAGATCTTGAGAGTCTGCGATGCTGTTCTAAACGGGGTAGTAGTGCGCTATGCCCAAGAACAGATGGACATGGCATCAGTGCCGACGCCAACCTCGTTCTTGTCTGCCTTGGCAAGCAAGATGGCAACCTCTTCATAAACAGACGAAAAATTAGTTATTGTTACCCCGCCGGACTCCGGCGGGGTTTTTTGATCAGAAGTCTTCCATCAACGGGGACGTGGCATGAGTGTGGTATTATCGAAAACGTTGAGCACTTTGGCCATATAACAAAGGAGACGGGCATGAGAAAGAGGCTGTGCGACAGTCTTTTTAACGGTGAACTCCTAAACTATGCCCGACAAAAGCTAGTTCCAGCAACGGATCACGTGACTACGTCATTTCTGTCAGCTTTGATTGAGACACTGGCTGACTAAAGACTACGTGTCCACACGACTCACAATCCCACCCCGCCGACATTCTGCGGGGTTTTCTTTTTTAGCCCAGTTAATCACCTATCTAGGTCTAGTTCCATTGTGTAAAGGGGTGCGTACTTTATTTGCATAACATTTTGAGCTTGACATAAGCCCATAGTTTGGTATAATTCCCTCATCGTTCTGTTTGATACTCATATTACTCGCGAAGGAGAAGCAGGCATGAGTCAGACGGTTATCGCGACAACGACACTAGCCTCGTATGGCTCTGAACAGGAGCGGGTGCGGGTGGAGTGTTCACTAAAAACAGTTGAGGCAGCTCTAAACTATGATTACAGGCTAGTAACGGTCGACGCTGATTCGCCAACAGTCTACTATAATGCCATTAAATCTCTGGGAGCTATCATTTATGCGCAGAATGAGCCCGGCATGGGTAAGGCCAGGCGGCAGGCATTGCGGCGGGCGTTGGCGGTCTCATCGGAGCGATCGGCTATCGTATGGATGGAGCCAGAGAAATACCCTCTGGTGCCACTACTAGGCGAAGCTGCAGCGGACGTGACCGACCATGGCTATGACCTGGTGATGTTGCGGCGGAAGAGCCTTGCCTCATATCCGCCAGAACAGGCCATGGCCTACCAGCTCATCGCGCTGGCTACAAAATACCTGACCGGAATCGATTGTGATTTTGGTTGGGGACCAACTGTTCTGAGCAAACGGGCAGTTCAGTACTATCTGGACTACCAAGGAGAGTACGGAGACCGGTGGGATAGTATCCATATCCCCAAACTGCGGATCATTCGTGACGGGTTACCATGGAAAGTGGTTGAGGTTGATTACCGTCATCCACCAGAGCAAACAGCCGCTGAAACGGGTTGGCCTCTGTTCCGTAAGCGGATTCAGCAAGTGGACAGCTTGACCTCTGCTATCGAGCAGGAGGTTGAGCGATTAGGGATGAAGATCTAGTATTCCCAGGGCAGGTTGGCGCCATAGCGCTTACCTGCCCATAGTGGTTTTAGTTACTTAATCAATTGCGAGCCGTATTTTTGCAAGAAATAGCGCAGCGGATACGTTAATTCTTTGTTTAGGGCTTCATCGATGGTTAGCCAGACTGCGTCAGCAGCCTCATCATTTAGTGTCAAGGGTGTAGTGTCGCTTAGCGTACCGGTGAATAAACTCCAACGATGAGCATCAGCACCGCGTCGACATTCATCGCCAATGACATCTTCTTGGGAAAATAATGCTACGTCAAGCGGAGTAGCGCCGACTTCTTCGCTAACTTCTCTCACAGCAGCCAGCAATGGCTCTTCATCAGCATCCAAATGACCCGCGGGAATAGTTAGAGCGAATGGAAAAATCTTTCTGTCAAACAATAGTATTTTTTTATTGCGATTGGAAATTATTATACCGACACTCTCATGCCAATATTCTTTGGTTTCCTGATCTACCCACCATGTTACCTGCGGATCGATAACCAGGCTGCGCGGCAGAGTCTGTTGACAGTTGTTGCACTTATAGTATGTCTTTCCATCCACAAAAACTCTTTCTACGCTTTCCTGTAGGCAATTCGTACAATACTGATGAACTTTGCTATCTATTGGGAGCTCAAAAGTTATTTTCATAAATATTATTCCTTATCTTGTATAGTTGCTTAACCTTAATAGTACACCATCGCAGCAAATCGAATGATTTTGAAGCATTAGAGCGTAGGGAACAGAGGTATAACTACATTTCAACGCGACTTGGACTACTATTCTAATCCCCTGCATTCGCCTGTCGATTGGCGAAGTTTATTTTATACACAGAAGATTAGTAGCAGTAACATTGGGTTGAGTTGTTTAAAAATCGGCAATGACCAGCTTCTTCATTTGCATCATGTGGGCGAAGGCGTCGCGTTTGGACATGAGTTCGCCCATATTAGCGGGTACGACTTGCCAGGATAGGCCGAATTGGTCTTTGCACCAGCCGCATTGTTCGGATTCTGGCACCGCAGATAATTTGCTCCAAAAATAATCAATCTCCTCTTGGTCTTTACAGGTGATGGAAAATGATACTGATTCGTTAAATTTAAATTCGGAACCGGCGTTTATGGCCGTAAAGCTTACTCCATCCAACTCAAAGTCTATCGACAGCTCTTTACCAGCAAACTCCTGTTGAAAATCGGCCAAACCTTCGGTAGGGTAATAGGCGATATTATTAATTTTGCTGTTAGAAAAAACCGAGATGTAGTAATCAACGGCTTCTTTGGCGTTATGGTCGAACCATAGGTTGGGAGTTATTTTTTGGCTAATTGGCATAGTAGCTACCTTCTAGTTAGTTTTTTGCTTATGTTATATTAATGCTAGCATATTTTCTGGTTGTGTGTATATAAAGCATAGCCTCTGTTGAAATTTTTATCTACCTAAATAATTCTGTTAAAAGCAGCGAGCTGCTCCACTTGCTCTTTGGCTAGCATGCTATTACTATTAGCCAGGACAAATTGGTTATTGGCAGGTGAAAGGACAGGGAGTGTGTCTAGAGTATTAGCTTCGGGCTATGGCACCACCATCTACGACTACTACGGAACGACGGAACCGAAGTCAGAGCGGTGCCCCGAATGCAATGTGCCGTTTAGCCACTGGAAGCCACTTGGCAACGGCGTCCATACCTTTTTTGCCCCATGGTCCGAGGTAATTAAGGAGAAACCAATCGATCGCGACTCTGCGAACAGTTGGGGAATGTATATCCGGTATTGCCCAAATTGCTATACCAAATGCCACCAAACCCAAGCGATGTGGCGGAAGGAGAGATGAGTTAGGCTAGCCAACTGGGACAGACGTGCCCCGCATTTTAGGTAAATGCGGGGTTCTTTTATGGTTATGGAAGATGTTCACCTCCCCTGCACTCCAGCTTTTGACATGCCTGCCTGTTTGGGAGTGGGGTAGTGAATAAATAGGGACTTAAATCCCTATTTATTTGGGTTTGTGAGAAAGCCGGTGAGCAATATATCTAATCATAATTCTGAACAACGAACAGTCAGAAAGTGAGGAAAATCGGGCGATAGTATAGATTTGACCACACCTGTAGAAACGATTCATAAACCAGGTTGGCGAGTTAAGCAGCAAGTGACGGTTAACTTGTCTGGGAAGAAGTTGGGGGTGGAGGATTGGAAGAAATAGCACTAATTTTACAAAATAGAAATTGTGTGGCGGCAGCGAGTTGTATCCTGTCATCAGTTTGTTTGCAAGTTTAGTTTAAGGGCTGCAGCTCTGTCGGCTTTGACAGTACGACAGCATGCCGTTTTTCATGATTTAATCGAGATTTTATTACCATTAAACTTGCATAAATGAACGTATCGATAGGTAAGGCAAGCTAGGTCTTCTGAGATAAGGACTTGGAAGGTCTGGATGCTTTTCGCGGTTGGTTTTAACCAATAACTCGGTCTTTTAGGTGGGGATTTCTTTTACTCTTAACGCATGCCCGTCCGACCGTTGACCTGATAGTGGCATTATGGTAGAAGAGTGAGGTTTACTGGTTTTCGCAAAGGAGACAGGATGCAGAGGCTACGACGTTGGATAATGGGCAAGTCATCGACTAGTGAGTCTGACCATCCGGAGTCAGTAGCAAACGTGAACAAGGGAGGAGACAGAAAGCCGGCACTGAGGGATAAGCCCCCTTCTATCCCGGGCTTAGAGCTGATTCTTGCCGTTGGGGCCGATATGGAGCCAATGGTACCGGAACAAGACCCGTCGATTGTCGATTGGGTTGAAGTGGCTCCGCCAGAAAACGAATCTACCGAAATCATCCACAGTCAATGCGGGCATACCGGGCCCAAGTGGTATGAGGTCCGACTCTGGGGCGACCGCTATTCTCCATACGATGAAATCAGGCAGTTACGTTGCCCGGCCTGCAATGTAGAGCACTTGGCTAAGGTGGCAATCAGATGCTGCGTGTGCGGCCTTCCGATTCTCCCTGGCGATGGGGTGGTTTTTTACAACCTCGACTCTGTCACAGGTCAGGATTTTTCAATAACCACCTATAAGCAAGAGGAGAGTGGAAATACCTACGCTCTCGGCTGTGGCCGTTGGAACTGTTGTTGGGAAGGTATCGCTATTGTCGGCCGCTGGCAGGAGGACGGCATTATTACCTATGACTTTTGGGAGCCGGCTGAGACCACGAAATTTACGCCTTAAATTGAATGCTTGTTCGTACCCCGCCGAGTAGGCGGGGTTTTCTTTTTGACACGCCTGGCTGTTTGGGAGTATGGTTTAGCTAATGGATAAATGGATATTTAAATAGCCATTTAATTGGCTATGTAGCCCGATTAAATTGGGTTCAGCATGGAAAGCCGGTGATTGTTTTGGCAAATCGAAATTCTGAAGATAGAGAAGTACGCAAACTAAATACTAGAGGGGACAGTGTGGGCATAACGTTGCCAATTGAAGCGATTCGTAAACTAGGTTGGCGGGTTAAGCAGAAGGTGACGGTAAAGCTGTCTGGTAAAAAGCTTGTAGTGGAGGATTGGAAAAAGTAGGCATATTCCAACCTGTCTTTATTTTGACCGCAGTGCTTTGCGTGTGTATTTACAGGCAGGGTAGTTAGTGCAGCCCCAGAATTGGCCAAACTTACCTTCGCGTAACGTTAAAGGGTGGCGGCATTTTGGACATTTACCATCTTCTAATACGGTACCCTTATGGACAAAAACAATCAGCGACACTGCAGCAGCAACGGCGGCGAATAATATATATTCCATAGCTATAGTATATCCTGCGACCAGTTTTTAAGGGTGGTGCAAAAACGGTAAATTTTTTAATCAGTTTGGGCCAAAATTTGACAGATTCGAGACGAGTGTAGTATTATTCATATATACATTACCCGCCACCAGGCGGGATTTTTTGTGCCTTTTTGCACAATCTTTATTTTTAACTTTGTTTTCCTTTTTTGGATATAAAAAGAGCCAGCTTAGCAGGCAGTACAACCACTGGCCAAAGCTGGCATGGTCTGAGCATTTGAATGTCCACTGGTGGCTGCGCCCTTGCCACAGATCAGGCTTGTCTTCCTCCAATTCAGTTGTCACTGTCTTCACCTGCTTGCCGCTGGTTAAGCACCAGGCACGTAGCTTGTTGCGTGCTGGTTACCAAAGGCACAATCATTTACGGTTTTAATGTGAAGGCGAAAGTGACTCTGGTTTTAACGGCCAGAGCCACTAGTACGTGGAAGCCGTTGCTTTAGCGACGGCTTTCTCGCTCAAATTGGCGAATGCGGCGGCGAGCATTTTCGGCTTTTGCCCGTATGCCTGCACCCCTGACTCCCGCCATTGCTCCAATTTGCGCATATGTTTGCGGCGGTTGGCTACCGAGGCCGTAGTAATGAATCAGCACTTGAGCCCACTGCTTGTTCATACTGGATAGCCAGTTCCTGACCTGCACCACATCTGGTTTGGGGGCATCCGACATTTGACCGAATACATCCGCGTACAGTCGGCTAAGATCAGCATTGTCTGCCACTGGCAATTCTGGAAGGTAGCGGCCCGGATGAAGTACTTCTGCCTTGGCCGCTTTAAGCGATCGTCCGTCGATAGGACAGTAGTTGAACTCCAGATCCCACTCCCGATCACACAGCGGACACTTTACATACATCTGCATCTCTTCTCTCCTGATTGCGTCAAAAACTACACCACTATTCTGACACACAGCCCTGTATTTTTCAATATAGGTCTTTTCTTAGCTTGTTTATTAGAGATGCTTGTGTTTAGGCATAATGCTTACGAAAAAAGGGAGCCAAGGTGGCTCCCCAATGTGGTTTTTAGATAGCGGGATAGGCCAGCGTTATGTCAACTCGACCACGCCCAAAGTCGAGGCCGGCACATAGGCAGATTCCGATCCTATCGGCCCAAGGGCCAAACAATGACAGAAGTCGCTGCCCGCCGCTCTCAATCTCCTCAATTCTATATACGTAAATCTGGTTGATTTGATCTACGTCGGAATCGGCGAGGAGTGGTTCTGGAATTTCTACCAGCTGCAATCCAAAAGCCTGCTCAAAGGCGGCTTGTTGTTCAGCTACTGAACTGGTCGGTAAAGCAATCCAACCACGTTCTTGCAGTCCATCCAGAACTTCAAAGAAGCGGCAATCATGGAGTGAAACGGACAATGGGAGTATGGTGGTCAGATTGCCCTGATTCAGATGGGTCTGCAGCCTGATTGTTTCTTCCACAGGATCGAGCGTTTGGACAATGTGCGTCCGCCTAACAGATTGGCGATTCGACCCCGGTTGGAGTTGCCTTAACAACTTGCCTAATTTGACCATGTTCTCTCCTTCGTAACAGGTAAGCGTGACAACAGTGATTGTTTATACTACTTTGACGACAGGTCGTCAATTGGGGGGGATTGGTTTTAGGTAATGGTGTTTTTGTTGGTCGGGAGATGGGGCTTGAGTTGAGGCGGATGGCTAGTGTGCGAAAATAAGTGAAAACTTGCCTTTTTTACGGCTATCGTATATACTATAGGTCTACTTCTAGGACTAGGTCAAGGAGAGCACAATGGTTAAACTATTCAATCGCAAGCTCGCCGGTAAACGTCTGAAAGACTTGCCGCGAGATGGGCGGGGACGCCCATTGATGTTCGCCCGTCTAACTGATGTACCAACTGGGCAAGACCTGATCGACCGACTCTATAAGTCGACGCCCCAGTATCGCGAAGGGGATAATGGCCACCGCGATGACCTGCGTGAGTCGCTGTTGCCAACAATTTCGGATATGTTTGATGAGCATATCGCGACGCAGGAGTTCTACAAGGAGTACAAACGCGTCTCGCTAGAGCAAATGGCGACGCTATTGCGGATGGCCATTGCCGGCTACGTGTTTACAAAAGAGGCGGTGATCGGCGACTTTACTATGCTGCCAGCATATATGCCGCACTGGTTGGCTGGGTTGATGGACAACCCGCACGATGCTAGCGATGTTCTGGAATACCAAGAGTGGTTCTCTACTTGGACACATCTTGGTATACAACAGGAAGCCGAGCGGCGCAAAGCCGAATCCGCCAATAAAGCGAAGGAGTAGGCTATTCCAAGTCCGCACAGACTCATTCTGGGCGGACTTTCTTTTTTGTCTACATTTGAAAAGTAAAGCGGACAGCGGGAGCGACCGCTGTCCAGGCCAGCTATGACATTAGCCGGCTGATAATTTCTGGCCACCGCAGGCGCGGAATGTGGGGGTGAGTCGCAATAAGACCACGATTCCAGGGTTGAGCAAAGCAGATGGGCTCAACTTTATCAGAGTCCCAGTGATAGAATTCCTGCTCATTGTCTTCGATCAGACAAAAAGCGCCGATTTGTTCGGCTACCTGAGGTTTATGCAGGCGGTTGGGTCCGCCGGCGAAGGTGTTGTTGCGGCCAATAGTGTAATACACTTGGACGGCCGAAAAATATTGGTCTAGCCAGGCAGCCGTCGCTGCTTGCCACTCAGTACGACGACTGGTGATAATGGCAATATCGTACTTGGTCTGCAGCAAGGCAATGGCTTCCAATGCCCCCTCCAGAGGCGGCAGGTTGGCAATCAGTTCGTCGGTCTCAAAATCAATGAGCAATTTGCGCATCTCTTCCACCGAAATGCCAAAAGACTCAGCCAGATTGTGAGAAATACAATCTTCATAGCGATGACTGGTACCCAGCAACTGGTTGATGTGAATCAGCAGGGGGGTGAAATAGTCAGCAATCACTCCGTCGACATCTAGGCCGATAATTTGTTTGGTCATGTCTTTCTCCTTTTTAGCGACCAAAAAACCTTGCCGTTACCTTATCAGATGGTTGACCCAAAGACAAGCCTGATTTAATTACCCATCTGTATATTGGAATTAGTTCATATTGACAGATAAGATGGTTTATCTTATGCTGCCGCCGCTTGGTGGCAGATTGTCTGCGACTAGGTTGGCAGCAGAGAACAGCAGAAGGAGCACAAGATGAGAGAGGTGATTAGTAGCGATGAAATGCACGAAGCAATTGCCGTAGCCAAGCACATGAATCGAGGCGTGCTGCGGCCGACCAATGTAGCCATAGAGTTGGCTATGTTGGTGGAAAAGTATGGTCTGGTGGCCGCATTGACTGCATTGGCAGAATACCAAGACCAGCCACACCATACTGATGTCTTTTCGCTGCTATACGACCAAGGCTGTCTTGAAAACCCGGCTCATTATGACAGCATTGAGCAAGCGGCCTACTTTGCCATTTGGCAATGGGATTGTTATGACCGCCATGACTTTATGATCTATAATGTACGTGTGGCGATTCCAGATTGGGAGATTGAGGAGGCGACAGCGTACATGAAGCGACCCGAGAACCGAAAACGGCTGTTGTCACTGAATGTGAGTAATGGCTAGGGAGCGTGAATTTTGTGTTTACCATGCCGGCGATTCTTTGCAATCCGCCGGCATTTTATATGATCTTATTAGTCGTATAGGGCCTGGCCACGGAAATGGAACATGTGCGCCTGAATGGTTGAAGTGCTAGACTATTCCTATGGCTACTTCCAAAGCTACTGCGGCGCATATCCTTGACAGCTTAGGTGATCAGTCTACTTTTAGTGTCCGACCGATGTTTGGCGAGTATGCATTGTACGCTAACGGTAAGACGGTGGGGTTTATTTGTGACGATACATTGTTCATCAAAATAGTGCCAGCGTCATCAGCTCTGATGGAACGTTATGAGCAAGGTCAGCCCTATCCAGGATCTAAGCCGTACTACGTTGTTGAAGAGGATATGTATGCCGACCCTGACTTGAAAGAAATCTTACTGGCTATTGCTGCGTCTATTCCTGCCAAGAAGCGTTCTTAGTTAGGGTACGATATCGGTGGCCTTATAGGTACCATGGGGCTTTACAATATGATGGCTATAGGGTATATTGCTATCGTCGTTTTGCTTTACCTGCAACCAAGGAGGACGCAATGTCACTTTCCCCAGCAGATATGCTAAAGAAAAAGGTGGAAGCCTTTCACTTTCTTTACATTTCAGTAAAGCCCTGTGGGCGGAGCGAAATGGACTCAATCCTTGACCAGCTGCGCAGGTTGCGCAGTCAGGTTGAAGAGCTGTGTGGCTTTCCGGATATTAGCCAAGAGGCTGCTGGTCTAATAGTTGAGATCGACTCAGCGATTACGGAGATGGAATCAGCTGAAAATTGGCATATTAATAGGCCAAAATTTCCGTTTGCCTAGTCGGGCAAATTTATTACAGCGCCGAGCTATCGGCGCTGTTCTTTTTATATTTTTTTATATACCAGGTGTAACGGATGCCATAGCGAAACATAGCAAAATTTAAAAAAGCCAGTCGGGCGAGTGGTAATAACCACTGACCGACTGGCCTGAAGCTTACAGCGTCACGAAGTGTGCAGTAGCTTTGAATGACTGCATGGGCTTGCCATCGTCCCAATCCCGAACAACATGAGCAATGTCATTGATCTGGTAATAGCCACAGCTACAGCCGGCAGGCCAGACCTCGATTTCAATATGCTCATAGTCAAACTCGCGAACCCTGACTTCAATATCGGTACCCATGGACGAGAGCGCCAATCGCGCCGCCATGGCTAACGGGCACTTATCCGCCTTTCCGCGGAACCGGTCAGCTGCTTCAATGATCTCTTCAGAGACGTGAATGAAAATTGAAGATGGAAACTGGTCACATTCGACCAGTTTAGTCTCAGCCAATGGTTGATCCGATACCCCTGTCACCATGGTGCTCATCTCCTCTTTATTGCAGGTATGGCCAAACCCGTGCCTGGCAAATAATCTGCAATAGCGTTGATTATAATCGCTATAAGCTTACCCGTCAATATTACAGTTAGCACAATGAATGCTATAGCTAGACGGGTTGTCAATCGTAGTTAGCCAAAAAGGACCGATCTGGCAAGATCGGTCCTTTGTTATTTTAAGACTATCTTTATCGTCTACGATTATGTCCGAGCTATTACGAGCCAATTAGTCTTAATGGCTACTTTTCTTGCGAATCTTCCCATGGGGTCATGAGTTGGAAGTAGTTGTTGTCGGGGTCGGCGAGGGTGGCGATCCACATGCCTTGCATTTCATATGGCTCTTTAATAGGCGTGGCGCCGGCGTTTTTCATGCGCTCGAATTCCTCTTTGACTTCGGCAGTGGCCAAGGTGATCATAATTCTACCTGGGTCCTTAGACGGACCACCCATCTCCGAATGCTCCATGACACTAAAGAAACATTCTCCCACCATCCAACCACTACCAGCTTCGTCCACCATAACTGGTTCCCGATCAAAAATTTTGTTATAGAACTCAACCATTGTATCTAATTGCATGGTGCCGACCATAATGGAACTTAGATTTAGCATATAAGGCTCCTTTTTTAGAAAATAGAAAGTAGAAAATAGAAAATAGAATTTGTTTTTTAAATCTGAACGTGTAGCTGGCTACCTCCGTCTGGCCGCTTACTAATAAATATCGAATGGTTCAAATTGAATTTCGTCAATAAAACAATAAAGCCAGTCCTCTTCGGGTTCAAAAGATTGCATAATGGCGTGCTGCGTGTCGTGAAAGTGCTTGGTGGCGTGTTGGTTGGGGGAACTGTCGCAGCAGCCAACGTGACCACAGGTCATGCACAGGCGCAGATGGACCCATTTATCGCCACTTACTAGACACTCCTGACAACCATTAGGCGTTTGAGGTTCGACGGGACGAATTTGATCGAGATGGTCGCAATTAATGGTCATGTTTCTACAGTACACTGCTGTGAGTTTGTTGGCAACAAGAAAGCGGGGATGAGGGAGCGTTTAGCGTTTAGCGTGTGGCGTTTAGCGCTGATGAGTTTTATGCATAGTCGAACTAGAGGTTTCGAGTTTCGAATATCAAGCTGTTTTATTGCCCCTTGACTAAGCGGATTAAATATTGTTTTATGGGCATGGATTTTGTCAAGCTAACATGGAGGGTAAGACAATGACAGTATTGCCCATCGGTAGTATGGTGACAGTCCCGGGTTGGAGCTGCGTTCTGGTGGTTATGCACTATAACGCACGCAAGGATCAGTATTGTTTTTATACTCCGTCGACCCGAGCGCCAATCTGGTGGTATCCTGGGGAGTGGATTAGGTCGGGCTTGCAGGATAGCCTGGTGCAAATTGTGACACCTGTGTGGGGATTCCATTATAATAATGTCGTCCGTCGAAGTGTCTATTTGCATATGCCAAATAACCTGGCTACTGTCGCGTTTGACTGTTAGTAATTGCCCTCCGACTCAGCGCGGAGGGCCTATTTTTATGAAACTGAGTTCTAAAGATCAAGATCGTATATTGAATTTTTACAGGGAAGGTCTGGCTAAATATGGCGATAGCGACGCTAAAAGCGTGCGCTGGTCGGGCCGGCATGTACAGCAGGAGAGATTTAAAGTGCTGTCTTTTGTGGCTGACCTACAAGGTGCCTCTGTACTAGATGTTGGTTGTGGGCTAGGCGACTTGTATAAATATTTTTTGCAGCGGCAGATTGAGGTGGATTATACTGGAATTGATATTGTGCCTGAATTTGTGCGTATTGCCGCACAAAAATACCCTCAAGCTGACTTTATTGAACAGGATATTTTTGAAGTGACCGAGAAGTATGATTACGTGCTTGCTTCTGGCGCTCTCAGTTTTAAAGTGGCGGATAATTTGTCATTTTATCAGCAGGCTATTTCCCATATGTACCAGTCAGCCACCAAGGCCGTAGCCTTTAACATGCTGGATAAGCATTCGCATATAGACGATGATACGTACGCAGCCTACGACCCAAAGGAAATCGCCGATTATTGTAGCGCCATAGCCACGAGAGTTGAAGTAGTAACAGACGTAGTGCCGCGCGATTTTACCATTTTTATGTATAAATAAACCCCTGCAGTACGGTGGCGATTAGGTGTCTTTTTTGATAGACTACGGGTCCAACCTTGATCGAATAGCGCAGCGTGAGGTGAAGAAATGTCGGATAGCTTTGATGTGACCGATGGGCAGTGCTGGGAGAAGCCGCTAACCGCTTGGCAAGAAGAGATATCTGCTATCTGCAGAGAGGCAATAGCTGATCCTCCGGTTAGGTCATTAAACAAGGTGCTCGCAGAGGCTCGGTCAATTGGAAAACAATTCCAATTAGCCTTCAACTATCATAGCTTTGCGGAGTTGTTTGAGCCTGCGCAGCAGGTCCAAAAGATCTATGCGCTCCGCCTAAACCCTTTGCAGGAGTTGCTCAACACATTCGCAGCCAAGGGCGTCTTTCCGGTCTTACACCGATTTAGCCGGCGAGAGATGAACCGCCTGGCTTGGCATAACAGCTCTAACAACGATTATGACCTTGAGACATGGCTTGCAACGCTGCGGAACAACGATCAGCTAGCCGCGACAATGGTGCAGCGAGAGATTCAGCATTTCAGCTATGCTGCTGAGTTGCATCAGAGCCAGATCGACACGATTGTGGTCCAAGCCGATGAACTCCGGATGAAGCTGGAGCGCTGCATCAACGGTCTACAGCGGAGGCTTCGCTTGCAAGAGTCGCTATAGGAGGAATAAGGAGATTGGAAATGCGCCGGATTTTCGGCGCCTCATTTTTTTTATGTCATTCACCTTATGCTATGCTTCGCTTTATCGATTAGACAAAGGTAATCGGGAGAGAGTTCCCGATTGCGCTCGAACGGGGGGAAGGGTTAGGTTTTAGGTGCTAGGGACTAGGTTTCGAGAGTAGTCGGAAGTTTAGCGTGAGGGTTCTGGACTGCGCTTGAACGGTAACCGAACCCACTAAAAGTAGGCCTGTAGCGGTCTACAAGGCCTCTAGAAAGGCCAATAGTTTGAAGACTGTACTTGGTACTGCTATGATGGTTGGCTGATATTTTGACTATTGACATGGGGTTTGAGGCGATTTACTATCCAAGCATCTTATTTGTCTGAAGGCTGGGAGCACTATATGTCAGCCGAAGCTAGTGTATCAGGACTGTCGGTTGAGCAAATTTTTTGGGATGCTTGCCGGACCATGCAGATGTGGCGTCGGCAAGCTTCAAGTGAGGAGGGGAACAGCAGTCTGCAGGCGGAATTAATGGAGAGGTACTTCGTTTTAGTTGGTAGTCTGGGGTCGGACCCCGATTATTGGCTATGGCGGGATATGCTGGCCGTCGCCCGCAGCTATCTCGAAGAAAATCCATCGACTCCAATTGACTGTTTGCAACAGCTGATTCGTCCGACGATGACAACTTGTTAGACTGGCGGTCACCACCCATGGGTGACCGCCTACTTTTTGTAGTAGATCTACGGCAAGATGGAGCCGACTGACATCATAATTGACAGGAGTAAGATAGAGATCATGGCCTGGCGGAACATAGTACGACCCCATTTATCGTCGGACAGGGTGGTAAAATTACTCATTCCCAACCATAACCAATACAAATTGTGTGCCGACATGACAGCTAAAAAAGTGTAGCCGGTATATCCAAAATTAGTTAAAGCGATGCAGACCAGGGCAAAGGCCGCCAAGTAGACTAAAATTTGTTTTTTAGTTGAGACTGCGCCTTTGACGACAGAAATTACGGGGACTCCGGCAGCGGCATATTCATTGCGACGATAGAGGGCAATGGAATAGAACTCTGGTTGTTGCCAAAGAAACACGGCCAGAAAAGCCAGCACTGCTCCCAGATCGATTTGATTAGTGACGGCTACGTATCCAGCCAAGACTGGGATGGCACCAGAAATACTGCCGACTAAAGTGCCGTGGACAGATTTACGCTTAGACCAGGCACCATAGAACCAAACGTAATCAATAAAGCCAATGAGGCCCAACCCAACCACAAGGATATTAGTAAAGGCAAGCAGGATGGCCAGGCCGGCCAAGCCCAAAATGAGAGCCAGGATGATGGAGTGATTAACCGATACTTGACCGGAGACGGAGGGGCGCTTTTTCGTACGCTCCATTTTGGCGTCAATGTCTCGGTCGAGGATGTTATTAGTAACACAAGCAGAAGCGATAACCAGCGTACTCCCAACAAAAACGGCTACCAGCAGCCACCAATCTATCTGGCCGCGCGCAGCTAATAAGTATCCAGCGGCCACCGTGATAGCGTTACCAAACATAACGCCGGGCTTAGTGAGAGTGAAGTATGGTTTAAGGAAAGACATTTTGCGATTAGCAACGTACGATTAACGATTAACGATTAACGATTAACGATTAACGAAAACAGTATACAGGATGTTAGGTAGAATTTGAATGAGAGTTTTACCCCATTCACCTACATATTACGAACACAATCAATTTTAATTCGACTACCTTGCCATGGTCGTCAGCTCGGTGCTATATTGGTAATAGACGATTGCCTGATTTTTGTATGTCTAAGAAATTACTCATCCCACTTTTACTGTTGTTAGTCATACTGCTGGTGGCAGCTGGTGTGTGGTATTTTCCAGGCAAGACGGTGGCTTTATTCCAGCCGGCTGGCTTGATTGCTAATCAGATGCATGGTCTGTTCTTATTTGCCGTCTTGCTGAGCTTATTTGGCTTGGTGCCAATATTCACTTTTGCTATTTATGTGGCCATTAAATATCGGGCCGACAACCCAAAGGCCGACTATGCCCCAGAAGTGCTCTATAACAAAAAAGTATCCTTGGCCTGGTTTGCCGTAACGGTGGCGATTATAGGCGTATTAGGAGTAGCCTCTTGGAAGACAACACACCAACTAGATCCGTATCGGCCACTGGATGGCGGTAAAACGCCAGTAGTTATTCAAGTAGTGGCTTTGCAATGGAAGTGGTTATTCTTGTATCCGGACCAGCAGGTGGCCACGGTTAATGAAGTAGTTTTTCCAGCCAATACCCCTATTACGTTTGAGCTAACGGCTGATGCACCGATGAATTCATTCTGGATTCCTCAGCTAGCTGGTCAGGTATACGCCATGGAGGGAATGGTGACTAAGCTTCATTTGATGGCTGACAAGCCGGGTATTTATGAAGGAGCAACGGCTGAAATTAGCGGCGAGGGGTTTGCCAGCATGAGATTTAAGGCTAAATCGGTGTCTGAAGCTGACTTTAAGACGTGGGTGGCAACAACTAAGACCGGGGCAGACTTTTTGAGTTTGGATAATTATACGCGGCTGGCTAAGCCTAGCGACAAGGTGGACCCAAAGAGCTACTATGGGTATCAGGCAGGCTTGTATGATACTATTATTATGAAGTTTATGCCTGAAGGTGGTATGGGGCACCCCACTGACGCAATGGCGTCGCCAACACCTATGAGCATGGATCACATGGAGATGATGGAGCATTAGTAGTAATGGTATTAGAGGCGTATATGCTAATTTTGGATACGAATGATACGCATATTGCACTCGAATGGTGCGAATGTGCGAATGTTTTGAATAGCGAAGTGTTGAATTAACGAATTGACTATATTATGGATTGGCAACTTATTTTTGGACGATTAACTTGGGCAGCGCTACCGCATGAGTGGTTTACCATTGGCGGTGCCGTCGCCGTGACTGGCATGATGCTGACAGCAGCAGCCTACTTAACCCTGACCAAAAAGTGGACGTGGCTGTGGAAGAATTGGTTAACCTCAACCGATCCTAAGAAGATCGGCATTATGTACATCATTGTGGCTTTTTTGATGTTCGTTCGGGGCGGTATGGACGCGGTCATGATCTGGGGACAACAGGCACTGGCTTCTGGGAGTCAGGGCTACTTGAGCGCTGATCACTTCCAACAGATATTTACGGCTCACGGTAATATTATGGTCTTCTTTGTGACCATGGGGTTTCTGTTTGGCTTGCTGAATATTATTATTCCGCTGCAAATTGGCGCACGTGATGTGGCCTCACCTTTGCTTAATACGCTGGGATTCTGGCTGTACGTCGCCGGAGCCGTTTTGATCAATATGTTCTTTGTGATCGGGGGAGAGTTTTCAGCGGCTGGCTGGCTGGCAGTGTCACCACTGTCCGGGATTAAGTTTAGCCCGGGGGTGGGGGTAGACTACTGGATCTGGAGCCTGCAGGTGTCCGGACTTGGGACGACGCTGGGTGGTATTAACTTTATTATGACGATTCTCAAAATGCGAGCTCCAGGCATGACGCTGTGGCGAATGCCAATTTTTGTCTGGACTAGCTTGTTTAGCATGTTGATTGTGCTGGCCATTTTCCCCATCCTGAGCGCCACCATTGCGGCCCTATCTTTGGATCGAATGTTTGGCTTCCACTTTTTCACCGCTGAGGGCGGCGGCAACCCAATGATGTATGTCAACTTGATCTGGACTTGGGGACACCCGGAGATTTACGTGTTGATCTTGCCAGTGTTTGGTATTTACTCTGAAATCGTGTCGACATTCTCGCAAAAGCGTCTGTTTGGCTATGCTTTATCAATAGCCAGCGCCTTCGGGGTAATGTTCTTATCTATGCTGGTCTGGCTGCATCACTTCTTCACCATGGGGTCGGGAGCCAATGTCAATACCTTCTTTAGTATTATGACCATACTGATTGCCATTCCGACCGCCACGCTGATCTTTAATTGGCTCATGACGCTGTATAAAGGTCGAATTGTGTTTGCCTCACCAATGTACTGGTTCTTTGGTTTCTTAGCTACCTTCTCATTTGGCGGCGTGACAGGCGTCATGTTGGGAGTACCAGGGATTGACTTCCAGGTCCATAACAGTTTATTCCTGGTGGCCCACTTTCACACTATGGTGGTTGGCGGCGCACTCTTTGGCATCTTTGCCGGTATTACTTACTGGTTCCCCAAGGTTATGGGTTTCAAATTGAATGAGCGGCTAGGTAAATATGCCTTCTGGCTATGGTTGGCCGGATTCTATCTTTCATTTGTACCGCTGTATATCCTGGGCATTATGGGCGCTACGCGCCGCCTGGATCACTACGATCCGTCGCTAGGCTGGCAGCCGCTCTTTATTGTGGCTGGAATTGGCAGCTTGGTAATTTGCGCGGCGGTGGCGGTTCAAGTGATGCAAATCTATGTCAGCTTTAGGCAGCGCAAGCAGAATATTGATGTGACGGGCGACCCGTGGAATGGTAAATCTTTAGAATGGGCCACAGCTTCACCACCGCCGGCATACAACTTTGCGGTGCTGCCAGAAGTCACAGATAGAGACCCATTCTGGGCTATGAAGAAGTTGGGTAAAAAGGCAACGCCACAGTACCAAGATATCCATATGCCGAAGAATACGGGCGCGGGTATTTACATCTCTGGTGGCATCTTTATCTTGGGCTTTGCTATGGTCTGGCATATGTGGTGGCTGGCTGTGCTAGGCGGATTAATTGCCTTGGTTAGCTTTATCGTTCGAGCTTTTGATGATGAAACCGAGTATACAATTACAGCCAAGGAATTGGAGAAAATGGAGAAAAACCCGCGCGAGTCAGCTTATATACATGTGTGATGCGAATATACAAATAGGGAGCATCCGAATTACGAATGGCAATCCGAATGCTGCGAATATGCAACTATTCTAATTACTACGAACCATAAAACTAAAAACCATAAACTAACTTATGTCTCAACACACTTCTACAACTGAGCATGCCGGCGGATTGACAGACAAGGTCTATTTTGGCTTTTGGCTGTATTTAATGACCGACTTAATTATCTTTAGCGTCTTATTTGCTTGTTTTATGGTATTGCGTGATGGGGTTTGGGATGGGCCAGTTGGTAAGGATATTTTTGACTTACAGTTTGTGTTGATAGAGACAATAATTTTGTTAACCAGTAGTTTTACTAGTGGACTGGCGGTTCTGGCTATGCGCCGAAATCATAAAGCTCAGACTTTGGTGTGGATGGGGGCCACGTTTGTGCTAGGGGCAGCCTTTCTGGGTATGGAATTATCGGAGTTTGGACATCTTATTAGCGAAGGGTTTACGGCTCAACGCAGCGCTTTTTTGACTTCATTTTTTAGCCTAGTTGGCACCCATGGTATCCATATCGCGGTTGGGTTATTATGGTTGGGGATTTTATTTGGCTATGTCTGCGCCAAAGGCTTAACCAATAGCGCTATGCGCAAATTAACGCTCTTGAGCGTATTTTGGCACTTTTTAGACGTGGTTTGGATTTTTATTTTTACCATTGTGTATTTAATGGGGGCAATCTAAATGACTGAAGGCAGTAATCAGGCTATCCAGGCTGAGCTTAAACCGGCCACAATCTGGTCCTATGTAACCGGATTTGGCTTATCAATTATCTTGACCCTCATGGCCTATCTGGCCGTCCAGCAGGGTTGGGCTAAGGGAGAGGTGTTAGTTTTTGGAATAGTGGGCCTAGCCCTGGTGCAAATGGTGATCCAGTTTTACTTTTTCCTCCATTTAGGTCAAGAGGCTAAACCGCGCTGGAACTTGCAGTTTCTGTTCATTACAGCTGGTATTATTGCTATGGTTGTATTGGGATCGCTCTGGATAATGTATCACCTTAATTACCTGATGATGCCATCAGAGATGAACAATTACCTCATGAAAGAGGAGAATATATTTAGATAAGATTGCGAATAGTTTATCGTTTGTAGTTATGCGAATAACAACGCATAGCCTGTCCACCTCTGGCGGAAGTAAGCGAACTAACTAACTAAGTAAGTAACCAATTAACCTATACCACACAAGAAGGAGTTTTTTATGGATATATCAACAGTATTAAGTTTTCATTTGGCCGGAGCGGTAGTATTTGCCGGGGCATTATTGACTGCGGCTGGCTTAATGATGAGCAAGAAGGACACGTATCATCGCTGGGCAGCGGCTGGCATTACCGGCCTGACGGTTTGGGAGATTGGTACAGGAGTAGCATTATCAGTCATGACTTCAGATAGTATTTTGGCAACCTGTGCCAAGGCGGGCATTTATCTGACTTTGGCAGCGGTGGCTAATTACTTCCTACTACGACCGCAAATAGCTATAAGCAAAGCTGAAGCCGACCTTTAGAGAAAATTCCTGTCTGCGCATACAGATGCGAAGAGTAGTGGGAAATATAAAACTCGAAAAACGAAACAAATCTGAGTATTAAAATAAGAAAGCTTTCTAGCTTCTTAGTTTAGGTTTGTTTCGTATTTTTCGTTTCACATTTTATTTTTCTATTTTTGTTGTACCAGATAGTATAAAGAAAGCCTACCCAGACCACAGCCGCAGCAGCTCCAGCTACAACATCGGACGGAAAGTGAACGCCTAGGTAGAGTCGAGACAGAGCGACGAGACCAATCACCAGACTACTACATGCCAAAACCGGCCAGCGCCAACGGCTCTGCCAGGCCAAGGCAGTCAGAGCCAAAAACAACGAAGCGGTTAGCATGGTGTGGCCACTGGGAAAACTGGAATCAGTCTCGGGAGCGATGGACAGCCATAAATCGGGACGGGGTCGGTCGAAGAGCAGTTTAATGAGGCTGTTTAGCGGAGCCGAGAATAACGCAGCAATAGCCAGAAAGGCCAGGTCGCGCCAGCGGCTTTGCCAATATAGGATGACAATAGCAATAGCCAGGACGCCAAAGAAACCATAGGGATACCCAAAACGAGTAATCCCTAGCATTAGGCCGTCCAACCAGCTCGATGAAAAGCTATTGAGCCAGGTTAAAACAGCTGAGTCAAACGGAACGTGTCCGCGCAGTGCAATAGTGGTCGCTAGTAGCGTAAAGGCAATTAAGGCGACAGATATAGCCATCTGGCGCTCGGTCATGTGGTAAAAAATAGCGACTATTCTGTGCAGGCGATCTGACATTATCTATATAAGATACCAATGTGGTAGCAAAATGCAAAGAGTGCGCCAACAGGGACCACCTGCCTGCAGTCCCATATTCGACTTCCCCCTGGCGGATAGATGAGCAGTGGGACTTTCATTTAGGCTGCCTGCTTTTTTATTCAGGATAGGCTATACTATTTAGGCATGCTGACAACCATTAAGAAGTTTTGGCCTAAGACCACCTGGCAATGGGCGGCCGCTATAACTGGATTGCTTTTCATTTTTATCATTGGCACCAATTTCCTGCTGGCGTGGTATTTTTCGGCTTTTACCTACCCCAACACTAAAGTTGGCAACCGAGCGGTAGATATAACGGCAATTGACCAGGATTGGAACGAGGCCAAGGTGAAGCTGCTGCCTAAACGCATTTTGCTGCAGGCGGCGGATGTGCATCGCGAATTTACCCCCAAACAATTGACCGTCCAGCTTGATTCGGAGCTAATCTCCCGCCATTTGAATAGCTTTTCTTCATGGCTACCACTATGGGAACTGTGGCAGCCACACGTGGCGCCTCTGGCGATGAAGCTTACCGGCCAGCCAGATACAGCTCTTACTGAGATGGCTAAAAAGGTGGAGCGACAACCCGTTGACGCGGCTCTGGAGCATAGTGAGGGAGAGTTTACGCTTAAACCAGCCCAAGCTGGCCAGCACCTGGATGTGGCGTCGGCTAAAGCAGCCTTGCAGTCGGCGTTACAGAAAGGTCAGACCACCATCGTCCTACCCATCGAAACACTACCAGCTAAGATAACCGCTGACAGTCTAGAGGAAGCTTTAGCCACGGCGCAATCGCAACAGACTACAGCAATTACCTACACGTATAGGGATAAATCAAAAGTTATTACTGACAAAGAAAAACATGATTGGTTTGCGGTCAGGCAGAATCAGCCACAAATAAACTCAGCCGAAGTTAGCACCACCATTGTTGGCACCGGCAAGGAGTTTGGTATCTCGGTTGGTAACGTGGCTGCGGCAACAGCCAAAACCGTATCGGCAATTCAAAGCGGTCAGCCAGCTACTATTGAATTGACCGCCGTCACAATTGGCCGGACCTTCCGCTACTGTGTGGCGGTTAAGGGTGTCGATAGTAGCTTATTGTCAGCCTTGGGCGACAAGGTTAACCAGGCGCTCAATGACCCACGTGGCTGGAGTGCGGGTGGTCGAGTTACCTTTACCCAAGCCACGGCAGGCTGCAACTTTACCGTCTGGCTGGTAGCAGCGCCGTTTATGACCAGCTTTGGTGGAGGGTGCGATACGACGTGGAGCTGTACGGTTAAACCTAATGTGCTAATAAACTACGACCGGTGGTTAAATGGCACAGCCACTTTTAATGCCACTGGCATGTCAATTGAAGACTACCGAATTATGGCGGTGAATCACGAAGTGGGACATCAGTTGGGTTTTGGCCATGTGGGTTGCCCAGCCACGGGGCAGCCGGCGCCGATTATGATGCAGCAGTCGGTCTATTTGGGTGGGTGCACCTTTAATATTTGGCCAACCGCCGGCGAACAAGCAGCCTTGCGGACGAGGCTGGGGATTTAAATAAATAGCCATTTAAATGGCTATTTATTTTAGTCTATGGTTATAGTTTACTAGGCAATCTAGACCAATTGCCCACCACCCACCACTCACTACTCACCTCAACATCCTCTTGACAGTTGGCTGATATGAGCGTAATTTAACACTGTTAAATTACTTTGTATGGCTACGAAGACCAACCCTACACCTAAACCAACTGGCAAGCCGCCAAAAGGACCAAATATTTTTGCTCTCTTGAAGCCCTACCTATGGGTGGTAGTCGGCTTAGCCGCCTTAACTGTGAGCGGCAATGCTTTAACCCTCTGGGCACCCAAAATTATTTCTAAGGCAATTGATGCCTACGTCCACCAAACACTCAAATTATCCGATGTTGGTTGGGAGCTGGGCTTATTGGGATTTGGGATTTTTGTTCTGGTATATGTGCAGAATATTGTTCAAGTCTTATTGTCAGAAAAAGTGGCCTTGGACTTGCGTACTAAAGTGGCTAACCGGATTTCGCAACAGAATTTTACCTATATTCAAACCGCTACGCCGGGTAAGCTACTAACCAATCTCACTTCGGACATTGATGCGGTTAAGAGCTTTGTGGCCCAGGGCGTATCACAGTTGATTTCTTCTTTAGCCTTGATTATCGGCTCCAGCGCACTGTTACTCCTTACCGACTGGAAGCTGGGGCTAGCTGTACTAATGATTGTGCCAATTATTGGCGGCTTTTTTGCTTTCTCGCTAAGCCGGGTGAGGGCCTTTTTCCTGCAGGCCAGGGAAGTAGTCGACCGGCTTAATCGGGTGATTAATGAAAGCATTTTGGGAGCGGCTTTGGTCAGAGTGCTACACATCCAAAGCGATGAACAGATCAAGTTTAATCAAGCCAACGGCCAAGCTCGTGATCTGGGGCTAAAAATTGTCAATGTATTTGCCAGCATGATTCCGTTTATTGGCTTTGCAGCCAACTTGGCTACGCTGGTGATTGTGGGACTGGGTGGACATTTTGTAATGAGCGACGAGCTGTCTTTGGGCGATTTTGCTGCTTTTAATTCATATGTTGGCATTCTCATTTTCCCAATCATTATTTTAGGTTTTATCAGCAACATGATTGCCCAGGCCTCTGCTTCCTACGGCCGGGTTATGCAGGTGTTGGCGGCACCAGAGCAACCTCAGACCGGCACTGTTAGCGCTGATTTGATGGGTCGAATTGCAGTCGAAGACGTGACTATGACCTATGGCGAAAAGCGGGTCTTGGCCAGGGTTTCGTTTGTGGCTGAACCGGGCAGCCGAACTGCCATCATTGGACCGACGGCCGCTGGTAAGACCCAGTTATTGTATGTGATGATGGGTTTGCTGCAACCGACCAGTGGGCGGGTGCTGTTTGACGGTCGGCCGTTAGCTGAATATGACCAGGCATCGTTATACCGGCAGATGGGGATTGTGTTCCAGGACAGCATTACTTTTAATATGTCGATCCGTGAGAATATAGCTTTTAATACGACCGTGAGTGAAGCTGACTTGCACAGAGCCATTGAGACGGCCGAACTAACGGCCTTTGTGGAAACCCTGCCGCAAGGCTTGGAGACCGTTATTTCCGAAAGGGGCACCAGCTTGTCTGGTGGACAGAAGCAGCGGCTAATGCTAGCTCGAGCGCTAGCGCTGAATCCAAAGATTTTATTACTTGATGACTTTACGGCCAGAGTAGACAGCGCCACCGAAGCCAGAATCCTGGCTAAAGTCCGGACTAATTATCCTGAGCTCACCTTGGTATCTATCACTCAGAAAATTGGCTCGATTGAGGATTATGACCAGGTTCTATTGTTGATGGAAGGCGAGCTTTTAGCCGTCGGCACTCACCAGGAACTGCTTAAGAAGTCACCAGAATACATGCAGATCTTTGCTACTCAACAAAGTACTAATAATTATGAATTACACCCTGAGTAACTCCCAAAACGAAATAAAATTGCAGGCCAAGACTTGGAAGTCTATCCGCAAGATATGGCCGTATATGCGATCAGAAAAAATCTGGCTACTGGTGTCGCTGTTGGCTATTTTAGCTAACTCAGGGTTGACCATCTGGGCGCCAATCGTCACTGGGCACATTGTCGATGAATCAATCCTGACGCATGATTGGCCGGCCGTAGTGCGAGGTATGCTGGTGCTGCTGGCTATTTTTACTGCCACATTAGTGGCTGGATTTATCCAGACTAGAGTCATGGGGGCAGTTGGGCAGCGGATTTTATTTAGATTGCGTGATGCGGTGTTTAGCAAACTGCAGGAGATGCCAGTGGCTTTCTTTAATCAAAATAAGGCTGGCGATTTAATTTCGCGCATTAATAACGACACCGATAAGCTTAATCAGTTCTTTTCCCAAGCCTTAATGCAGTTTATTGGTAACGCATTTGTGATTATGGGGGCGGGCATAGCTATGGTCTGGGTTAACCATCAGCTTGGCTTGGCTTCAATGGTACCAGCGGTTCTACTCTTGCTATTGATTGTTCTGACTTCGGCTTGGATTAAACGGGCTAGTTTTGGCAGTATGCAAGCCATGGGCGGTTTGAGTTCGGAGATTCAGGAGAGCTTGGAAAATTTTAAGGCCATCATTGCTTTTAACCGGCGGGATTATTTCCGGCAGCGGTTTTTGGCGGCCAACATGGCTAATTACCGCAGTGCTATTAAAGCTGGTTTAGCCGGGGTTACCTATACGCCGTTTTTTGGTTGGGCCACTAATTTGGGTCAGCTTATTGTTATCGTTTATGGACTACATTTGATCTCGACCGGTGATTTTAGCTTTGGTTTGTTGATAAGCTATCTGGCTTATGTGGCTCGATTTTACTCTCCATTACAGCAGCTGGCCTCAATTTGGCCTAACTTTCAGATGGCCTTAGCTGGCTGGGATAGAATTTCGGAGATACTGGCCTTACGAACTAATCTACTTGTCGTCGAAGCAGCTGGATCGGCTGATAGTTCAACAGCCGTGTCTATGCGCAATGTGTCATTCGGCTATACCCCGGAGCAGACGGTTCTTCATCAGGTTAATTTGACCATGCAGCAGGGTAAAACCTACGCCTTGGTCGGGCCAACTGGCGGCGGCAAAACAACCACCGCTTCGCTGATTGCCAGACTGTTTGACCCCACCGAAGGGCAAGTGTTGTTGCAGGGTCAAGATATCCGCAGCTATTCCGATCAGGATCGGGCCGATAAGATTGGCTTTATCCTGCAGGACCCCTTTCTGTTTGGCGGCACGGTGAGAGATAATATTCTGTACGGCAATCGACGGCTGCAAGCGCTGTCTGCCAAGGAGCTGGCAGAGTTGTTGACCAAGGAAGGGTTGGATGAGATTTTACAACGATTCGATAAGGGCCTGGATACGTTAGCGACCAGCGGTGAGTCGATGAGTCTGGGCCAAAAGCAATTAATTGCTTTTGTGCGGGCAGTTTTGCGCCATCCTGACATACTGATTCTGGACGAAGCTACCGCCAATATTGATACAGTAACCGAGCAGTTACTGGAAAAGGTTCTGCAGCGGCTGCCGGAGCGGACGACGAAAATTATCATTGCCCACCGTCTCAACACTATTGCCAACGCCGATGAAATTTTCTTTGTTAACAATGGTACAGTGACCGCGGCTGGTTCATTGGACCATGCCGTTAAGCTGTTGCAGGCGGAAGTGCGGCAGAGCTGAGGGAGGGGGATAGGTTGCAGGTTCTAGGTTCTAGGTTCTAGGTTTTAGGTTTATGAATGGGTCTACTTGTCGACTGGTCAACTGGCCTACATTTCGACTTAAAAACTGTTTACTGTTGGTGGAGCAGGGTATTCTTCTCCCCCGCAGTGCGTTGCTTGGCTGCTCGGATTAGTGTAAGCTTGAGAGCAATGGAGCGTTTTGGGTTGTCTGGTTTATTAATACGGAGAATAGTTTTAGCCGTTATTAGTCTAGGACTAAGCTTGGGAATGTGGCTAGCCTTTACTTCGCCGGCTTGGGCGGTGGTGGTGCCTGGGGTGAATGGGCGATTGGTCTGGGATAGCTATAATCCGGAAGCTAAAATTTGGGTGGCTAATGCTGATGGGTCAGATGCCCAGTCGATCACCCCGCAACCTAACCGCAGCTATATCCCAAGCTGGAGCCCCGACGGCGAACATATTGTCTATACTTATTTTGAAGATGGAACTTCCAGTGGTGCCGAGATATATACGATCAAATATGACGGCTCTGGCCGAACTAGGCTGACCAACAACAGTACTTCGGACGATCAGGCCTCATGGTCGCCGGACGGATCTAAAATTGTTTTTACGTCGCTACGGGATGGTAATGCCGAAATCTATATAATGGATGCCAATGGCGATAATCAAACCAGGCTAACTACCAATACCAGCGCCGAGCTGTCACCCATGTTCTCGCCCGATGGATCTAAAATTATTTTTAGCTCTAATCGGGATGGTAACAGTGAAATCTATGTTATGGATGCCAATGGCAGTAACCAGACTAACGTGACCAGCGCAGCCAGCAGCGATGAAAGCGATGCTGGCTGGTCGCCAGATGGAACGCAAATTGTATTTGCCAGCGATCGTGATGATGCTAATGGTGAAATCTATCGTCGAGCGGCTGCCGGAGGATCGTGGACGAGATTAACCGCTAACGCTTTTAAAGATAATCGACCTAGCTGGTCACCCGATGGAGACTTTATTACTTTTACCTCCAATCGCGATGGCGACTGGGAAGTTTACACTATGAAGGCTGATGGCAGCGATGAGAAAGCTATTGTTAAGCGCAGTACCGTGCCCGATTATTCCAGCGAATGGGCACCTACCGTCGGCCGGCCCGATACCGTATCGGTGTCAATGAATCAAACTACGTCTATTCCCATTCTGGATAATGATACGGCCCCAGGCCTGACGCTTGATTCTAGCACTCTATCCATTACAACCGATGCGACACACGGTTCAACAGAGCTGGTAGAGCTAAGCATTCTCCTGTACACATCGGATGAGGACTATGTCGGGTCCGATTCGATTGTGTATCATATCTGCGATACGGCTACACCGCAACATTGCAGCGATGTGCCCGTGACCGTTACGGTAACTAATGCAACCACACCCACCACTACGGTCTGTGTTGACACTGTCGCTGATACAACCATCACTACCGCAACATCGTACACTCTGGAAAGCGTTCAGCCGACCTTTAGTGGAACGGCGGCGGCCAATGCTCCGGTTGTAGTAGCTTTGTCCGGCGCTAACAACTTTACTATGCCCGTATCAGCGAGTGCAGAAGGTGAATGGTCGGCGACACCACATAGCCCGTTAGCAGCCGGTACCACTACAGTGAGCGTGACTTCGACCGGTCTCGTTTTGACTTGCCCTCGAGAATCATCTTCATCATTTAGCCTGGTGCTGGCGGCTGCGGCTGCGCCATCCCCCACAACCACACCTACCCCAGGACCGACGTTGATTGCTGGTTTAGATTCTTTGCCTGAGACAGGAGTAAATACGCTGGTCGGCCTCGCCGGTTTGGTGGGGGTATCGGCAGTTGGTCGCTGGCTATTTAAAAAATACTACTTACCGCGGCGTACGTAACGCGGATTTTAGAAAGTTTGAGCGTCTGGTATAATTGCTCCGTGTCAGATTGGCAAATTTTATTGTATTACAACTATACGACCATCGATGATCCCGAGCTGTTAATGAACCAGCAGCGGGAGTTGTGTCAGCGCCTTAATTTAAAAGGGCGAATTATTGTGGCGAATGAAGGCATAAATGGCACCGTCGAGGGGAGCGTCGAGGATACTGAAGCCTATGTTCATGCCTTGAAGTCTGACCCGCGCTTTGCTGACACTCATATTAAGCGGAGTCAGGGCAATGGTCAGGCTTTCCCTAAATTATCAATCAAAGCGAGACCGGAGATTGTGAGCTTGCATTTAGGAGAAGAGGATATTAACCCTCGTCAAACTACCGGAAAGTATCTCCAGCCGGAAGAGTTGCATGAATGGTTCGTGAACCAAAAAGAATTCTATATCGTTGATATGCGTAACGATTATGAGCAGCGGGTCGGTCACTTTGCCGGATCGGTATTGCCCAGATTGGGAAACTTCCGCGACTTACCACAGTTGCTGGCCGACTTAGAGCACTTGAAGGACAAAACTGTGGTAACTGTCTGCACTGGCGGGGTGCGCTGCGAGAAAGCTTCGGGTTTTTTGGTTAAGCATGGCTTTAACAATGTTTATCAATTGTCTGGCGGCATTGTGTCGTATATGGAAAAGTATCCCAACCAACACTTTTTGGGCAAGCTGTATGTGTTTGACCAGCGCATTATCATGGGGTTTAATACCGACTCTCCTGAGCACGTGGTGATTGGCCGTTGTGCCAAGTGCGACAAACCTAGCGAGCACTACATTAACTGCGGCAACAACAAATGCCACTTACACTTTATTTGCTGCCAAAACTGCCTTGAGACGGACGAGGTGGGGTATTGCAGTCAGGACTGTCGCGAAGCGGTGATGGCGGGCATGCAATAGCGCACTATGGACGTAAAAACGTCAGAAGGCAAATGACAAAAGCACAGGTCAAAATTCAAACGTCTTCTTTAGGACTAGAGCAGACTGGGCGTTTCGACAAAAACCAGACTGGGTTCGATTGGTGAACTTTTAGGCTAAAGTGGCGTCGGACGTGAGGACTACAGAGTCATCACCTATTTCTTCGGCCAGATTAGCTTCAGCCACTGCCTGATCTTTGTGACTTTGCTTGTGTTTTTGAGCGTCGCGGCGTTGGAGTTGTTTGTCAATGAGAGCTAGGGCTTTGCGCAAACCATCGTCCCACGTCCGCTCTAAGGCCGTAGCAATTAAGCTTTGAGACGATTGACCGGCTAGCGGATCGACAATGACGGTGGTTTCGATAAGCTTGACCATGCCAACCGTATTCTTGCTGACTTCATAGCTAACCGTCAGGCGCGAGAAGGGAAAGCGGCGGTCAAACTTTTTAGCCCATGTGGTGGCGGTTTTGTGCAGCTTTAACTTTTCGCCCGATGAGACCTTCATGTCCGGGTGCTTAAACGTGATGGGAAATTGTTGGTCGGGCTGCAAATCAAGCAGAGCGATAAGAATGTCTTTGCGGGACATAAATCCAGTCGGCTGATTAGCTTGGTTAATTAAGACGATACTGTTGGATTGCCCCTGGCACAGCTTTTTAACTGATGGCAGTAGCGATGCGGTATTGATAGCAGTAACGACTTTGGTAACGGCATACTTGGCAATAGGCTGGTCGCCGCGCTTTTTGGCCTCCGCCCCAAAGATGGGAGCAAATGGAGAACCATCTCGGGTCGAGAACCTTTGTCGCGTGCTAGGTCTAATATAAGCATCTTTTAAATCATTTCGGGATACAATACCTCGCAGAGCCGAATTGTCATCGACCAGAACTATTCTAGAAACATCCTTTTTATCCATAAGGGCAGTAATATGGGCTACATTTTGCGATATAGGCGCTGTGATGGCATGAGCTGGGACAATAGTAGCCGCAAATTGGGACAGTAATGATTGGTCTTCGGCTAAGCGCTGCAGAATCGTAGCAGCCGTTATGACTCCGACCACCTGATTATCCGACTGGCGAACCGGTAAGACGTAGACACCTTCGGTTAACATGGCTTCAATGGCATCAGCCACGCTAGAATCAGCTGACAGATGAGGTGGTTTAAGCAGGCTGTTTTCAACCTTTGTTTCGGGTGGGAAGCGCCGATCAATAACTCGCTTGTTAATAACTAGGCCGGTAAAATCATCCTGATCGTAGGCTAATAGCGCATCGTGGCTGGAGGCTAATCGTTCCATGACCGAACCCAGAGTGTCTTCGGTAGAAACTACCTTTCTCTGGTTAACCGGTAAAATATATCCTTTTATAGATTGATCTAGTATTGACATACATAGACTCCTTTCTTGTGTCAATACTATTGTAACATATTTGATATAGAATGTGGGAACTATTTTTCTCCTGGCTACTTAACCAACAGTGAATGGGATGATGCAGGATGGGAAGTTCGGGTTAGACGCTTTAAGCCGTAAGTTTAAACCGCAATATCACGCTTTTGAAATATAATGGCGGCGGCAATGCTGCAGATGAGGCTAAAGACGACAAAGATCACGATGGTTTCCCACTGCCATTGACCTTTGACCAGCAGGTTTTGAACGTCCAAATACGAAAAGAAGGACAGATGCTTAAGCCAAGCCAAACTGTCTTTAAGTCCCGCCGCGGCTGTGGCTACATACATTAGAATGGCTAGACCACAGACGGCCATAACTACTTTGGATCGCTCACTAACAGCGGCTGAAACCAGCATGCCTAGACTTAGAAAGGCCCAGCCAAACAACATGCACAACGCATACGTTAGCCAAAAATGGTAGGCGTTAAAACTAATATCGTAAGCAGCTGCTGCTGGGATGCAGGCCAGAATGCTAATAGTTGAGAAGATTATTAGGCCAAGTAGGGCAGTGGCGTACTTTGACCAGAAAATACGCTGACGACCTAGCGGTAGTGACAGTAGTCTGCCCATGGTGCCTGTTTCTATTTCTCCGGCTAGCATGCCACCGGCCCACGAACTGATTAGGGCAAAGGCCAAAATTGGCCAGACGATGGTAAAGTACTCAATTGAAATAAACCCCTCCAGGGTGGAAAAGCCTAGGTCCTGAATTCCGATAGCCTTAAGAGCATCGCCCATGGCTGCTGTCAATTGTGACAGTTGATCGGCCTGGGATTGGATCGAGGGAAACATGGCAATATACATTAAAGCAAAGCCAAAGCCAGCTAGAGAGAGGATGGTGAGCGATAGCCAGCGAGTGCGGAATTCTTTGGTGAGGAGGGCGAGAGTGGTGGACATGGTAGATTTTAGGTTATAGGTTGCGAGTTATTGCTCGGGTTTGCGCGTTTGCGCGTGGATTTAACTGTGCATACATGCAAACGTGAAACTAACTTTCTTTCCGGTAGTAGCTCATAAAGACTTCTTCTAGGGGCAAATGGGTAATTTCGACGTCAACAATAGTATGTTTAGCCAACTGGCGCAACAGGGGATTGATGTCGCCTTGAGATTTGAGAATATACTGATTATCGCTATGATGGACGACTTCGACATTGTCTATCTTGAGTGCTTCTTTAGATTTAAGTGTTACCGTCACCAAGTGAGCCTTCATAGCTCGAATGTCGGCCATGCTCTTATTGGCCACCATTTGACCGTCTTTAATAATACCGACCTGGTCGCAGAGCTGCTCGACTTCAGCCAGGTTGTGAGACGAGATAAAGACGGTACCACCTTGGTCACGAAATTCAGTTAAGATGTTCTGAATCTCGTGCTGCAAGAGAGGGTCTAAGCCACGAGTAGGTTCGTCCATAATGACTAGCTTGGGGTTGTGAGCCAAGGCCAAGACCAGGCCTAATTTTTGGTGATTGCCAGTAGAGAGGTGTTTGGCAGCGACATGAGGGTCTAGCTGAACTCGGCGCAATAATTCGTCAGCTTTTGGCAAATCGCCCCAAATGTGACGCGCAAAGGCGAGCTGTTGCTTGGCTGACCAATTGCCATACAGATGATTGTCGGCGGCCATATAGCCAATCAAGCTTTTGACCAACTTGGATTGGCGTTGAGCGTCGTGCCCAAATATCCTCACCTGACCCTGATCGGGTCGCAAAAAATCCATGATACAGCGTATAGTGGTAGTTTTTCCGGCCCCATTGGGCCCTAAAAAGCCATAGATCTGGCCAGATTCGGCCGTTAAGGTAACGCCATCAAGAGCCGTCTTGGAGCCAAATTGTTTGGTGAGATTTTCAATCTGAATAGCGCTGGCCATAGCACTATGATGCGACCATGAGAAGAAAGTGTCAAGCTCGCCTGCTACTTACATGCCCAGCCGGGCG
Organism: uncultured Candidatus Saccharibacteria bacterium; assembly: GCA_964536215.1. GTDB lineage: Bacteria > Patescibacteriota > CAZHWT01 > CAZHWT01 > CAZHWT01 > CAZHWT01. Next base: position 10,773 of record CAZHWT010000002.1, on the reverse strand, counting down.
AATATATGGCGTAGTGAAAACTAGGCTGCTTGGGATCAGCCAGGGGGGCTAACCGCGGTTGCCCGTTAGGGTTGGGCAATAATACGTCTCGGTCTGGACCAACACAGTAAGGACTAACTGCGCCAACCGAGAAATTAAGCTGACTACGTGGCCCGCAGAAGTCGAAGACCTTATAATCTTGACCATTGGAGACATATATGTATCCGCGCGGCCATCCACTAGCGGCACATAGACCGGCCGTTTGATCGCCGGTTTGTGGGTCGAGGGGTAGGTTTGGCAAGTAGCCCTGATCAACCAGCTCAGGAATCCAATTGTCTCGGGTGAATGATATGCCGGTAATATTATTGTGTTGATACTCATCTATACCGCACTGAAAGCACTGCGGCTGATAATGGTCTAATGTGTCATAACTGGCGCTCACCTGAATGGTAGTTGGGTACTGGCCGTTGTGATTGCCGGCGTATCGTTCTAGCGCCTGCTGAATAGCAGCCAAATCGAGTCGACGCTGGTCGTCTCGCGCTTGGGCCTGTTTGCCAGGTGGATTAATTAAAATCATGAGCGTCACAATGGCTAAGATTGCCAGTGAGACCACTAGAATAGTATTAATGCTGATAACGCCTAAGGAATGAGGTGATCGGGCAGGCATGGTTACAGTATACAGGATGTTGGAAGTGGAGGGGAGAGGGAGGGGGGGTGAAGGTTGAAGGGGAAAGGGGGAAGGGTGAAGGGGTGGTTTATCAAGGTGCTGGTTATTGTTGAGAGGGGGCGCAATCTTGGCAGTAGCCTTGGATTTCTAGTTGGTGCTGTTCGATGCGAAAGTTTTGCTCTTTAGCTAGGCGGTGAATGAGCCGCTCGGCCCGCTGGTCATCAATGGCAATTACTTTGTGGCACTTGAGGCAGGTGAGGTGGTGATGATGGTGGGAAAATGGCCCGGCTAGTTCAATTTGATACTTCCAGCCGACGTTAACTCGTTGGGCTAGGCCGAGTGATTCAAACAATTTAATCGTCCGATAAATACTGACTCTATCAATACGCCCGTTCACCTCGTCAACTATTTTACTCATGGTCATAGGCCGTTGTTCCCACAAAATGGCAATAATAAGTTGACGAGCTTTGGTTAGACTGTACCCGTAGGGCTGGAGGATGGATTTAATCTGAGATGCTGATGGCGGCATGTAGCAACTATATCATATTTTTGCAACAAGTTTGCAAAAAACTAACAAGCGCAGTATGATTTGAGCATGAATTTTCGTTACTGGCTAAAGCCGCGCCGACTCATTGGGGTGGGCTTGATTATCGGATTGATCGTAGCTGCCGCTTGGTCAATCAACCAGTACAAAAAGATTGACTCAGCCCACACTCTTAAAGTGGCTGCAACCTTTTATCCATTATATAACATAGCCCAAGCTATTGGTGGCGACTTAGTGACGGTTACCAATATTACTCCAGCTGGAGCTGAGCCGCATGAATATGCACCTACGCCGCAACAATTGATTGAGCTTGAGCGAGCCAAAGTGTTTATTTATAATGGCGCAACCTTTGAGCCATGGGTGGACCAATTTTTGAGTACGTATAGCGGCGAGAAAGTTGCTGCGAGTCAGGGCGTATCCCTAATGCCGGCCACTGAGGCAGATACTTTGCTGGCCACCGATCCTCACTTTTGGCTGGACCCGGTCGAGGCTCAACAGATCGTGGTCGCAATTCGGGATGGTCTTATAGCAGCGGATCCTGACCATGCCGCGACCTACCGTCAAAATGCGGCCCGTTATTCGACCCAGTTAGCCCAGTTGGCTCGTCGGTTTGATGTCGGCCTGAGAACTTGTGCTATGCGAACCGTGGTTAGTTCGCACGATGCTTTGTCATACCTGGCTCGGCGATATAATTTTAGCGTCGAATCGATTGCTGGCATAAGCCCGACCGATGACCCTAGCCCAGCTAAGCTGGCTCAGTTGAGCCAACTGATCCAACAGAAGAACATTTCAACAGTTTTGTTTGAGACCCTGGTTAGCCCCAAGCTGGCTCAAACCCTAGCTAGCGAGGCGGGGGCTACCACGGCGGTGTTTGACCCACTAGAAGGCTTGAGCGATGAGGATATAGCCAAGGGCGCTAATTACATTTCGGTCCAAAAGGATAATTTAGCAATATTACGGGAAGCGATGAAATGCCAGTAGACGTTGTAGAAGTGCACGAAGTGAGTGTCGTTTTTGGCTCGGACACCGCGCTGGATCGTATCTCGTTTACTATTCAATCCGGCGATTTTGTGGGACTAATCGGTCAGAATGGGGCCGGCAAGACAACCCTACTCCGAACTATTCTGGGCTTGCTCAAGCCGACCAGCGGTCATGTCCATTGGCCTGATTCTCCAGCTATTGGCTATGTGCCCCAACGAGGATCTTTGGCCGATGGTTTAGTGCCGATGAGCGTTATGGATGTGGTAAAGCTTGGCTCCAGGGGAGACAAAAGGCTGGCTCGACAAGGCTTGCAGCAGGTGGATATGACTGCACATGCCAAAAAGCGGTTTAGCGACTTGTCGGGCGGGCAACAGCAGCGGGTCTTGATTGCCAAAGCGTTGGCTACTCAGCCAGGTATTTTAATTCTTGATGAGCCAACGGTGGGAATTGACGAAGTGTCGCAAAATGCTTTTTACCAACTACTGCGCAAATTGCAACAGCGCGGCATGACCATTCTGATGGTGTCTCACGATGTTGATATTGTGCTGGATTTAGTGACCCGGGTATTGTGTGTTAACCGCAAGCTCCTTTACGACGGTGAACCAAAGCACTTCCAACCCGACATGTACATGCCACGAGATCACGCTATCCGACACAAATTCTTACACCACCACGGAGTTCATCATGCTTGAGATCTGGCAGTACGGGTTTATGGTCCGAGCCTTAATGGCCGGTGTTTTGGTGGCGGCAGCCGTGCCGTTGTTGGGCGTTTTTTTAGTGGCTAAACGCTATTCCTTAATTGCTGATAGCCTGGCTCACGTTAGCTTGGCCGGTGTGGGGTTGGGGTTATTGCTTGGTGCGGCGCCAGTTTATGTAGCCATACCAGTTACGGCAGTAGGCGCAATTTTGCTGGAGTGGCTGCGACAAAAGCAACGCTTGAGCGGTGAGGTGAGCTTGGCCATTTTGATGAGCGGCGGTCTGGCCGTAGCGGTAGTTTTAGCTAGCCTGGCCCATGGCACCAGAGTCGACTTTAATAGCTATCTGTTTGGTAGCATTACTACCACCAGTTGGATTGATGTATGGACGCTCGGGGCAACAGCTATTGTGATTGGCGGACTGGTCTTGAGCCAATACCACGCCTTGCAGCACATGTCGTTTGACGAAGATAGTGCCAGAATTGCCGGCTATAACGTGACACTACTTAACTATGCTCTGGCGGTCATGGCGGCCGTCTTGGTGGTGTTGAGCCTACGGATTATTGGTGGATTGCTGATGAGCGCGTTGCTGGTTATTCCAGTAGTAACCGCTGGACAGTGGACCAAGAGTTTTACTTCTACACTACTGTTGGCGATTATTCTAGCACTAGCGGCAGTGCTAATGGGCTTGCTGGTAGCTTTTTATGCCGGCATTGCGGCTGGTGGAGCCATTGTGTTGGCGGCGCTGGGACTGTTGATTTTGTCGATGCTGCTGAAGCCATAGGCTGCAAAGGCTAAAGATAAGGAGTAAGGAGTAAGAGTCCAAATGACAAGGAAGGACACAAGGCTCAAATGCAAAGCACAATCTTAAAGCTTGATCCTTTCCTTGTCATTTGGACTCTTATTGTTTGCGCCTTAATCAATTTGGCTGATTACTCCTCCGCCAATCACTAAATCACCGTCGTATACGACCACAGATTGCCCTAAGGCTAAGGCTCTTTGGGGTTGGTTGAGGTGGACCTGCCATTGGCCACTGGCGAGAGGGGTGAGCTGAGCTTGGACAAGCGGACCACGGTAACGGATACGGGCCGTGTATAGCTTAGCGGGGTCGGGGGCAGGGCCGAGCCAGTGGGTTTGGTCAATGGTCATATCGGTTTGCCAGAGGTGTGGATCGGCCGGATTGGTGGTGACAAAGACCGTATTGGTGGCCATATCTTTGCCGGTGACAAAGTAAGGCAGACCACCTCCGACACCCATGCCATTCCGCTGGCCAATGGTATAGAAGACGGCACCTTGATGCTGACCGACCTCATGGCCATGTTGATCAACTAGCGGGCCTGGCTCTACAGTCATGTACCGTTGCAAAAAGTCTTTTAGTTTAATTTTACCGATAAAACAAATGCCCTGGGAGTCTTTCTTGCTGGCAGTGAATAAATTGCGTTTAGCCGCCTCTTGGCGGACCTGAGGCTTAGTCAGGCTGCCGATGGGCATATGCGACTGGGCCAGAGCTTCAACTGGGGCTCGATAGAGAAAGTAGCTTTGATCTTTGTTGGCATCGATACCTGTGTGCAGCTTGCCATCTTTAATTTGACTGTAATGACCCGTGGCCATACCGTCGGCCCCATTAGCTTGAGCCAATTGCCAAAACAAGCCAAATTTCATTTCTTGATTACACATAATGTCTGGATTAGGAGTGCGGCCAGCTTTATATTCGGCCACCATATAGTCGACCACCCGATCGTGATACTCCTTACGCAGGTCAAAGACCTGAAATGAGATGCCTAGCTGCTCGGCAACCTGGGAAGCGTCATAGACGTCCTGGGCCCAAGGACAGTCGAGTTCGTCGTCACTCTCGGCCCAATTTTTCATATAAGCACCAGAGACGTGATAGCCTTGCTCCAAAAGTAGCGCAGCAGTAAGCGATGAGTCGACTCCACCGCTCATGGCTACCATGATATGTTTTTGGTTGTTGGACGTGGCTGTTTGAGGCATAGCGGGCCAATGATACCCGAAAATTGCCCGATAGGCAAGCTCGGCTTTGCCGAGCAGTAGGGAGTCGGGAGAGTTAGAATTGGAATTGGAACTAGAGTACGCAATCTAACATTCGCATACGCCTCAAATACCCAATATGCCATTCCCTAGGCTCCCCTGGACACCAAAGATGCCCAGGCGTTTTTTTAGTAGTGAGTGGTGAGTAGTATTCGAATAACGAATTAACAGAAATACGATTTACAATCTACGCTTTGCCCTTAAAGGCTTTGCCTGGTTGCCAGGGAGTGCCGAGCCATGGGAGGACCCAGCGGTCGAGGCCGAGCCAACCGGCGCTGCGCCAAGCTAGGATGAGCAGAATTTGAATTATTAATAACAGTGGATTTGTACTGACTGTGCCGGCAAAAAGGTAGTTAGCATTCATAGTGGCGCCAAAGAAGGCAGAGATACCAGTAAATAGCCCCAGAATAAGAGCAATGCCGACCAGAACTTCACCATAGGCGACCAGGTGAGAAAAGAGCGAGGCATTAGGCAAGGCAACGTGTTCAATGAACCAGGCATACCAACCAGTAACGTCGGGATGCGATCCGCCAGACTTGGTTAAGGCACCGGTTAAAAATCCAGATACTGCCGTACCAGCTTGATCACCAACCCAGGCAGTCGAATGGATTTTGACCCAACCTGCCTCTAACCATTGCCAACCGGCATAGAGACGCAAGATGAGCCATAAGGGGGAAAGCAAGGTGTTGGCCCAGAGGTAGCGGGAGATGGGCGGTTCGGGGATATCAACGATAAATGAAGGCATAGATATTCAGTATTCAGTATTCAGTATTCAGTATTCATACATAAGTATGCCTGATTTTTTGGTCTCGTCAAGAGGTTAAATATGTTTGCTCGTTGGCCGGTTTGCTCGTACAATTACAGTATGACTGGGCGAACTCATGATTTGGCAGCTTTTGTAGCCTTAACTGGCGTTGTAATAGCCTGGGACATTCCTGAACTGTCGCTAGGATCAGCAGTGGTGGCGGTGACGGCCAATCTGATAGGCGGGATTGCTCCAGACCTAGATACACCGACGGCTCCGTTTTGGCGTAATTTGCCTATTGGCGGAATAGCTGGGCGTATTTTTGGTGGCGTGGTGGGAGGACACCGCTCATTGTTACACTCGCTGGTGGGTATGTTGCTAATGGGCTGGCTGCTTAACCTGTTGCTCTTATTTCTCCACCCCAGCTGGCCGGGATTGCAGGCCGACGTAGTTTGGTGGGCCTTTATGATTGGTTACCTATCTCATTTAGTCATGGATTCATTGACCAAGGAGGGAGTGCCGTGGCTGTGGCCATTACCAGCTAAAGTAGGCTTTCCTCCAATTAGGCGATGGCGGGTTACTACTGGTAAGTGGGCAGAATGGGTAATTATTTTTCCTGGATTACTGATTGCTGAATGGGCGCTTATTTATAGCCAGTATGAAGCTGTTCGACAAATCTTTCATCATCTGACCAAGTAAGTGCGGGCTAGCCTAGGAGTATTCGGTTGCACTTAGGCATACCGATCGGGGTGATAGGGATTGGGCGGATGGAGTCGATGACGACGGTGGCGATCGACGCCAGCCAGAGCACCAAGGGTCATGCCAACAAACAGGATAAACATGATAATTAGTCCGGCTATATCTAGGCCACCTAGCCAGGCAAAAAATACGATCAGGGCAATTATCCACCAAAACATACTAGTCACCTCCTACCGTTAGGATACAGTACTGTTGGTACGTTTTCAATAGACAAGCTATGGCGAATGAGCGCCGGGTTTTTCGTTTGTGGCTTACTCCGATTTAATGGGGTTTATGGTTTATAGTTTTACGAATATACGAATTGAGTAACAGCCGAATTACGAATGTATATGCGAATCTACGAAAAACGAATGGGGTAACATCCGCTTGACTAGGCGAGTACACTTTTCTGACTCGCCGCAGTCCTGTCGACGAAGACGACTATGGAGCTTGTCAGCCTCTGGCTGAAATGGCAATGCGAATATACGAATTGGGTAACAGCCGAATTACGAATGTATATGCGAATCTACGAAACACGAATGCTACGAATGAACTGAGCCACTTTTACCAATATGCCTAATATACCCAATACACCCAATACACCATTTTCCCCATGACCCCTAGGAACCCAAGGATACCTAGTTGAGTGGTGAGTTCCGACCCTGGCGGGGCGGACAAGGGTGGGTAGTGAGTAGTTGTACGAATAACGAATAAACCAATAGCCAAGTAACTAAGTAACTAATAACCAATAACAGGGTCGGCGAGTAGGCAAGTCGGGCGTAGGCAAGTAGGCTAGTTAAGTGGCAAGGAGCAAGAGTCCAAATGCCAAATAAATCGTTGATCGTTAATCGTAAATTGTAAACTGCAAACCGTAAACCGTAAACTGATTCGAATAACGAAACCTCGAATAAACGAATGTACGTACACGTGTACGTACACGTTTATGTACATCTGGTACAGGGATTCTCGATCGGGTCGAGAATGACACGATGGTAGGGGTACGAATTACCGGAACAAATAACGAATAGACGAAGATGCGTATATGTAGGGATTCTCGATTCACCCCGATTTAATCGGGGTCGGGTCGAGAATGACGCGAAAGGAGGGAGAGGTACGAGTTACGGGAACGAATTGAAGTTTGAATTGTAAAAGACTGGCCGACTTGCTGCCTTGCTGTTTTGCTGCCTCTTCAAATAACGAAGATGGTGAGATACTGCATGGCTTATCTTCACTGCCCCTTGCTTGCCTGGTTGGTTGTCTGTTAGGATTATTTATATAGGATACGTATTGACGAAAGAAGGTTGTATGAGCCAAAAGAAACAGATTGTCATTTTGGGCGGAGGGTTTGGTGGAGCTAAGGCAGCACTAGAGCTGGCCGGTCAGAAGAATGTTGATATAACGGTCATTAACGATACCCGACACTTGCGCTACTATCCATTACTGTATGAGTATGTTGTTGGTGGCGACCGGTCGGAGTCGTTTTTTTCTTTGCCAGATATGTTTAAAGGGACGGCGATTAATCTTATTGTCGGCAAGGCCACGTCTTTGAACAAGGAGGCCAAGACCGTAACTTTGGAAGATGGTCATACACTCAGTTATGACATTCTGATTTTAGCCCTGGGGAGCGTGACCAATTATTTTCATATTGACGGATTGGAAGAGCACGCCTTTGCGGTTAAATCTCTCCACGAGGGCAAGCGATTGCGTCAGCACTTGCACCAAGAGTTAATGGATACTGGCAAGCCAGAGGTCCACTATGTAGTAGTTGGGGCCGGGCCGACTGGAGTAGAGTTGGCTGCAGCGCTAGCTGAATATTTGCGGCATATTATTCCTCACCATCATATCCCAACTAGCGATTGGCACGTTGATATTATTGAAGCAGCTGACCGGGTCTTGCCTCGTTCGGCCGAAGACGTATCGGCCAAGGTGGCGGCACGGCTCAAGAGCCTGGGTATTCACGTTCACCTTAAGGCGACAGTTGAAGGAGCCACGGCCGATGCCTTGCAGCTAGCTGATACCGAGCTTAAGACTAAGACGATTATTTGGACGGCTGGTGTGGCACCTAATCCGTTTTATGCCGCTAATGCCGCCCAGTTTGAGTTTAACGATAAAAAGCGACTGGTGATCGATGACTATCTCGGCTTGGGTGGCGACGTCTATGTGATTGGCGACAATGCGCCGACCCAGTTTAGTGGTTTGGCTCAGACGGCTATATCGGACGCTGTCTATATTGCGGCTAATATTAAACGGTTGCTAAACGGCCAGACCCCGGAGAAGTACGTACCTCAAGAGCCAATCTATGCTACGCCGTGCGGTCATGGTTGGGCGGCTATTCAATGGGGCAAGCGGCGCTATTACGGTCGGATTGGCTGGTGGCTGCGACGAGCGGCTGACCTAGTGGGATACCGAGACATGCTACCAGAGCTTACGGCATGGAGATTATGGTTGGGGGCAGGACGAAAAAATGAGGAGTGCCCGATCTGCAGCGGAGAAATTAAAGCACCGGCGTAACCGCGGTAAAATAGACAATCTAAGACTGAATAACGAAACAAATTTGAAGTACGAAATTAAAATGACCTTTTTACTTTTGTCTTTTTTTATTTCTAGCTTGTTTCGTATTTATATGATAAAACTTTTTTGGGCTGTGGCCTTGTAGCCTTATCCTAAACTGCTATTTTATTTTGTCTTCCCCTTACACGTATCTGGCGACCACAGGCCGAGCTGTTTTTGCTCGGCGTCTTTTTGAGCCTGCTTAAATTCGGCCTGATATTGATAGGGGACCTGATAGGTGTACTCATGGGCATAGCCTTGAGCAATCAACAGCTGATTAAGCATTTGGCCATCTGATAAAAAGACATAGCGCAAGAGACGGCCGTACTTGTCGCTATCGTCTTGAGTGGGATCAGATTGTAGGGTAACGATTTGATTATCGGCCAGTTGATGGGTCCGATTTGAGGCTTGTTGACCAAAGCATTGGACTGGTTTGCGTGGATCTACCACCTCTGGGGTATCGACGCCAATCAGCCGGATGCGTTGTGATTGACCGTTGACTTGAACATCTAAGGTATCACCGTCGACTACTTTTAGAACCTGTCCGTCGACCGGAGGCTGAGTTGTTTGGGCGGGAGGTTGGGCGGAGTACCATACCCAGCCAGCCACGGCGACAACCAGTAATACGCTAACTACTCCACGCCATTTGGCGGGAATGAGCTTGAGGGCCGGTCGGAAGGGCTTGAGAGTGGTGGAGAGAGATGGGGATTTGGCCATGAGTGGGGGGGGAGAAAGGTTGAAGATTGAAGGTTGAAGGTTACAGGGAAGGGCGAAGGTTCTATTTTCTATTTTCTAGCTTCTGTTGTCGTAGGCGCCACACAACCAGACCAATAGCTACTAGCAGCAGGAGTGGAATGAGCCAGATAAGGGTTACCAGCCAGCTCGGCCATGTTTGAGCAGGGAGACCAGTGCGAACTAAGAGATTTTTCCCCAGCGTTACGCCAGTATAGATTGTGTCGGCTGCTGTCGAAGCTCCTAACACGAGAGGTTGGGCGAAGGATACTTGGGGGAATAGTTTAATATTATCGGTTGACATGCTCACGTCTTCTCTATTGGCAGCACGACTTCCAGCAACTGTGGTGGCTGGAAGAGTAGCAAATATGGCGTCGTCAAAGGTCGATGTGCCAGCATTATTCGTCGCCACAATGCGAAAATGATAGGTTTGGTCAGGATTAAGGTCAACTAAGCGCAGAGAATGGTTGGTGACCTGTCCACCGTTGCCTTGACGATAGCCATACTGGTCGTCGGGGCCAAATTCAACCAACGTATCTGTCGGTTGATTAGTTTGCCAGGTAATGGTGGCAGCCATATCGGTAATATCGCTGACTTTGACATTATTCACTTTTAAGGTAGTAAAAGTGCTGGTGGCTGTACGACCAGTATTGCCAGACGGGTCAGTGCTGGTCAGCTGATAGGAGTAGGTGATGCCGGGCTGTAAATTAGCTAATTGCACTCGATGATATTTGCCCATACTATCATCGCCGGCGGTAGAAGTTAGACTGCTTTGCCCATAGCGCACTCGATGATTAGCGGCCTGAAAGGTTTCCCAACTAAAGGCGGCCGTAGTGCTCGTAACCGATACTTGTGGGCCTAGTATTTGAGGTGCGACGGTGTCTTTGCCAGTCGTAAAGTGTATAGCGTAGTCGGTAGCTAGAGGGAGGGTGGTTGAATCACAGTGTAACTTGACATCATGAGACAGAAATAAGGTGTAGTTGGTGTATGGAAGCAATTCAAAGCCAGACACGGCTGAGCCTAACCCAATCCAACTCGGGGCACATTAAACTAAAGCGGAACAACCTCATGTAAACTAGTGAGTGTCAAACAC
>CAZHWT010000001.1:13549-95142 GCA_964536215.1 uncultured Candidatus Saccharibacteria bacterium | reverse complement strand
CTACTTCTTTGAGACGTGCAGTTGCCGCGGCTAATAACTCGCGGCCAGACTGCAGCACAGCTGGTCGGTCGATAGTAGACATGAAGTATTAGCGGGCATTGGCTGCTTCTTGCAGCATTTCCCGTAGTGATTTAGGCCGATTAGTATCAGCTTGAGTGGCGTCTGTGGCGCCTGAGCGCTGAGCGCTGGGCGCTGGACGCTGCGGTGTAGCAGCTACTGGTTGTGGCTTCCGCGCCTGCTTCTTATTAGCCAAGCGCTTCTCAAATTTCTCAACCCGACCTTCGGTGTCAATCAACTTCTTCTGCCCAGTGTAAAAGGGGTGACAATTGCTGCAAATATCCACCCGAATATCCTTGGCAGTTGAGCCAGTTGTAAAAGTTGTCCCGCACCCCACGCAGGTGACGGTAGTTTGTTGGTAATTTGGGTGAATATCAGCTTTCATAGTTTCCTCAGTAATATTTCAAATCCCCACCGGTACGCACCGGATTATAGCACGCTATTGGATGGAGTTCAAGAGGATCAGAGAGTAAAGAATTACGAGTTACGAGTTACGATCGTTTAGTGCAGTATCAATAACTCATAACTCATAATCCGTAACTCCGTAATGGTAGCTAGCTGCCATTACTTGCCAAATCTCCGCTGTCGTCGCCCATACTCAGCAATAGCCTCTCTAAAGGCCGCTTCATCAAAATCCGGTAGGTGAAGAGGGGAGAAGTAATACTCGGCGTAGGTGCCCTGCCACGGCATCAAACCGCTCAATCGTTGCTCGCCAGAGGTGCGGATAATAAAATCGGGATCGGGCAGAGAATCACTGGGATCCAAGTAGTGACTAAATAACTTCTCATCAACCTGATCACTGGTTACGCCATCATCAATCATCTTCCGCACTGCCCGCAAAATCTCGTCCCGTCCACCATAATCCAAAGCAATGTTGAGCTGATAGGCTTTATTCTTCTCAGTTTCCGCCTCCAACTTTTTAAGATAGTTAATAATCATCGATGGCAGTCTGTCCTGACGCCCCAAATGGTGTACCCGAATATTTCGCTGCCTAGCTTCTCTGGCTACTCGTCGCAGCATTCGCATAAACAATTTAAACAAATAGTCTTTTTCCGACTCGTCCCGCTCCCAATTCTCAGTTGAAAAGCCCCACACCGTCACTGTCTCAATACCCATTTCCTGAGCCACCCGCGACAACTCCATAATCCGCTCATTGCCCTTCTGGTGCCCCTTAATAGTCGGCAACGAATGTTCCTTGGCCCATCTACGGTTACCGTCAGGAATAATAGCCACGTGTCGTGGCAAAATGCCTGTATTCACTTCAGTTATCATAAAAAACTCCAGTTTAAGCAGTAGATTCCGCAGCCTATTATAGCAGCTCTTGGCTAGTTGTTAGTTAGTAGTGGGTGGCAGTAGTTAGTAGTGAGTAGTGAGTAGTTGTAACTCTTAAATCTTAAACCTTAGTTTGGATTCTTGGACTCTTGGATCCTTGCCCCCTTCCATCGCAGCCCTAGCTGCGATGGTGTGGGTGTCTAGTATGCAAAATATCTTCCGCCAAATTAGCCCGGTTAATATGCGGCTGTCGTAGCGCCAAGAATACGCCGGCGATCACCACCACTCCGCCCAGTAGGTAGGTCCATTGCAACTGTTCATTTAAGAAAACCACCGCCAGCCATATGCTCGACAGTGGCTGTAAATAACTCAAGGCTGCCACATGGGCCGCCGGCAAATAGTTAAGACTCCATTCGTACAACACATAGGCAAATACAGACGAAGCTATGCCCAAATACAATATCCCAGCCGCCACTTGGCTAGTCATCACAAACGCGGCTGGATTGCTCAGATACTCCCAGGCTGCCAGTGGTGCAAAAGTTAATAACGCCACAAAAAATGATACTGAGGCGATAATCGTCGCTGAGTACTGTTTTAGCAGCTCTTTGGAGCCGATTGTATAAATAACCAAGCACACCTCAGATGCCAAAATAGACAGATCACCAATCAGCGAGTGGTGCGATGAAGTGGGGTAGAGCGTTAGGGCAATGGCTGCACCCGTGAAAGCCAGACTGATACCCAGCACATTGTGCCAACAGAACTTTTCTTTTAGCCACACCCAGCCTGCTAATGACAGCAAAACGGGAGCAATAGCAATGATAATTGATGTATCCAAAATTGAAGCTTTAGAGATACCAAAAAAGAATAACCCAATGTTTAAACTGGTTCCAAAGCTGCCCAAAAGAGCCAGCTTAAGCAGTGGTCTAAGCGACAACTTCTGTCGCTGCCTATCCAGCAAAAACAAAGGCAACAGGCCTAGACAAGCAATGCAAAAGCGCAAAAACAGCGTCGTAAACAACGGAAACTGTTCCAGCGTCACCTTACCAACCACGCTGGTCCCGCCCCAAAAGAGGAGGGCAGACAACAGCGCACAATAAATAATCCCTAAAGGTGGACGATTAGCAGGCAAGCTCACACAACATAGTCTAGCAGAAAAACGATCAAGACAGCAGTCTTAGGGTCTAGCCCCACTCCTCAAAGTGAAACTCGGTAGGTAACGTTCTCTGAGCAGTCGTAACCCATAAAACAACCAACTACCAACCAAATTGTTGTATACTCAAAATATGTCCGACACCACTCCTGATCTCAATCCAGAACCGCAAACTCTTACACTGAAAACCACCACCTACACCGTCACCTTCGGTGGCTGGTACCAGCGCACCACTCTTCATTTATCGGAGGTGTATGGATTTTTACTATCCGGATTTACCAAATTAGACTTATCAAAATCTAAGTTGCAAAAATTACACCAACAGCTAGGCATAATACGAGTCAGCCGTGAAGTAGGGTACTTTGAATACGTCTCTGCCACCACCGCTCAAGGGATAGAAATTCGCTATTACGAAGATGGTCTGTATATTTTTCAACTTGCCACTAATGATATTGAAGCCGCCACCGCCCAATTGCGGCAATACTACCACGATCTCTTTGAGCCGGCCTTAAGTTATATTTTTAGCTTGGGTGCTCCCACTCCGAAAGTGTTGGCTAACCTTAAATCCGAACACCAAGTGGTTGTGCATGAAATCGTCAAAGACATCCAAGATGTTTCTATCCCAGAAGGATACGGTCAAGTCTATAGCCGCCTGGCCGTGGAGGATGTGGCAGTCTACAAAACGCCGAGTCACATTTTTGTTCTCAGTAAGAAGGACGCTCATAAGCACACCCAAGAATTAATTGAAATGCAAATTTTCTTCAGAGAATTTAAGGATCAGCTGGAAAAGTATCTTAATATTCACCGTACCATTTGGGAGGCTATTGATAAAATTGCCGAACGCAAAAGTGTCCGAGGTAAAAATATCGAGACAATCCGAGCTCAGCTTGATAGCTATAACAAGACCATTAATTTAATCGCCAATCGCATTAATCAAATGGATAATTACATCGACACCAGAGCTTCTATTTCCAAAAAACTAGAAATAGAGGAGGAGATGTCAGCTCTATTCCAATACCGGTTCGAAGTCTTGACCGACACGCTCGAATACGTCAAAGAGTTATGGGATATGACCAGCGACTACCTCAAACAAGCCATTGGTATCATGTCAGATATTCAAGATAGGGCCACTGACAGTAGCATAAAATCGTTGCGCGCTATTACGACTCTAAGCGTTGTAACAGGCTTTTTAGCCTATCTACAAACCACCGAGTTGCCCCAAAATTGGATCACCGAAATTGGCGTTATCTACCTAGCTATTATTCTTGGCCTAGCCTTGCTCACCAACTGGGCGGTCGACTACATCTATAAAATGATCCGCTATAAAATAAAATTCGTCGACCCCTATTCCAAAATCTAGCCAGCTCGGCTTTTTAGTGTAGGCAAGTATAATCGCTTATCGTAAATCGTAAATCGTAAATCGTAAATCGATTAACGATTAACGAACTCTCCCTCCTTGCCTGCTGGCAACCCGCTCAAGTCGTGGTACAATAATGCCGCACACTACCGAAAGGATACATCTATGGATATCACTTGGTTCGGCCAAGCCGCTTTTTTGCTCAAATCTAAAACTGCTACGGTAGTCATTGACCCTTTTGACCCTAGTATTGGTCTACCCTGGACCAAGCAATCGGCCGATATTTTATTAATGACCCACGATCACAAAGATCATCACTATGCCGAAGGTGTTACGGCTGGCTTTACCGCCGAAGGTCCAGGTGAATACGAAGTCAAAGACGTGCCTATTACTGGTACGCGACTCTATCACGACGCCCAAAAAGGTGCCGAGCGCGGTAAAATTACAGCTTTTACGCTCGAGTTGGATGGGGTAACGGTCTGTCATTTGGGAGATTTAGGCCACGAACTGAGTGGAGAGCGAATTGAAGAATTATCTAATTGCGACATTTTGATGATCCCAGTCGGCGGCCATTACACCGTTGACGGCGCCGTTGCCGCCAAGATCACCAGTCAGCTAGAGCCCCGAATTGTCATTCCGATGCATTACCAGTTGCCAGGCTTATCATTATCCAATGAACTGGCAACTGTCGATCCCTTCATGAAAGCCTTAGGTAAAGAAAGCTGGGATACCCAACCGATACTCAAAGTGACCAAAGATTCACTTCCTGCTGAACTTACACCGGTCGTCTTAGAGCCAAAGAAGTAGAGTTACGACGAAAAACGCCAACGCAAAAATAAGAAACAAGCGCGAAATGAGAATTAACAAACAACCTTTTCTTAATTCGGGCTTCTAACTTGTTTCGCGGTTCGTACTTCTAACTTCTGATTTGACCTGACTATAAACCATAAACCGTAAACCAAAAAACCAACCCCATGCCCACCGCCACTAAATCCCGCTCAACCGAAAAAACCACCACTCTCACCGCTACATTCGAGCCGGCCATGTCGGCCGACCGCTTACCACCTCAAAACCTGGATGCGGAAAAATCGGTCCTGGGGTCGCTATTGCTTGACCACGACGCACTCATCCGCATTGCCGAAAGTCTCCGGCCAGAACACTTTTACCGGCAGGCTCACAGCCTCATCTATGCGGCCATTTTGCGCCTGTTTGAAGCTCGCGAACCAGCGGATCTGATTACTTTATCTGATGAACTCAACCGCTTTCAGGAATTAGACAAGGTCGGCGGCGATGGATATTTGGCCGAACTGGCCGCCGGCGTGCCTACAGCTGCTCACATTGAGCACTATGCCCGCATTGTCAAAGACAATTACACTCGTCGCCAACTTATCACCACTGCCAGCAAAGTCACTCAACTGTCCTTTGAGTCAATGGAACCCATTGAGCAAATCCTCGATCAGGCCGAACAGACCTTGTTTGCCATCTCGCAGAACCACCTCAAGCAGAACTTTACTTCCTTGCAGCACACCCTGGCGGCTAACTTTGACCGTTTGGAAGAACTACACAAAAATAAAGGCGCTCTGCGTGGTGTGCCGACTGGATTCCGCGACATTGATAACAAATTAGCCGGCCTACAAGACAGCAACCTTATTATCCTGGCCGCCCGTCCATCAGTGGGAAAAACGTCGTTAGCTCTCAATATTTGCCAATATGTCGCAGTCGAGAAAAAACTACCCGTCGGCTTCTTGTCACTAGAGTCCTCCAAAGAAGAGCTGGTCGACCGTCTGCTAGCTAGCCAATCTAATATTGACTCCTGGAAAATCACCACCGGCAACCTGACCGACAAAGACTGGGAGCAGCTCACCGACGCTATGGGCGTGCTGGCTGAGGCGCCGCTATATATTGACGATACGCCGGGCATGAGCATTATGGAAATGCGCACCAAAGCTCGTCGCCTCCAAGTGGAGCATGGTTGCCGCCTGATTGTAGTGGACTATCTCCAGTTGGCTAAATCTCGCAACCTAGAAAACCGCGTCCAAGAAATTTCCGAAGTCTCCCAAGGCCTCAAAAATATTGCTCGCGAACTAAACTGTCCAGTCATTGCCTTGTCGCAGCTCTCTCGTAATGTCGAGCAACGCGGCACCGTCGACAAAGCCGCCCCGCCACAGCTATCCGACCTGCGTGATTCCGGCTCGATTGAGCAGGACGCCGACGTGGTCATGTTCCTGTGGCGAGAAGACAACTCCTTAGCCACCCGCAGCGCTTCTGACACTATGCCCGTCAAACTCTCTATCGCCAAACACCGTAACGGTGCCATTGGTGAAATTGACCTCATCTTCAAAGGCGCCCGCACCCGCTACTACGGCGTCGACAAAAAGCGCACTGGCGAATAATCCTCACCCTCACGCTTCGACTCCCAATCCGACTTTCGGAACTTAGTAACTCAGAGAATCTCGGGCTATTCCATATCTTCCAGATGTAGATGAGCAAAATTATGCTGTTTTCTTTGGTATTCAGCAAAATTCAACACGTAATCAATATATTCACTTGGGTCGGCCCACTCTGACAAGATGGGGGCAGTATCTATACTACTATTATGTATCTCAGGCCTGGCATAAAAAGATAGGGATGACCAAGGATAGGCAAGAACGTCTTCTAAAGACTTACAGACATATCCAGTAAAAGGGTTGAGATGTATATATCGTGAAACGTATTGTAACTGATCTCCCGAATCAACATGAACAGCCTTAAATTGCGTATTGAAAAGAGGTCCATGTCTGCACTCAACCTTGTTAAAGTACTGAGTGTAGCTACTCTGTATCAGCTGTAGAAAGTGTGAAATTCCATCTGAACTGTTTTGCTGCAGTAGTAAATGGAAGTGATTTGGCATCAAGCAATAGGCTAAAATAGTTACTACTTGCTGCCTAGGCGCCTGAGCTAAAGTCGCAAAGTACTTCTGACGCTCATCCACGCCTCTTTTTAAAAATTCCGACAGACTTAAAGTGTGTCCTCCATGACGATAATAAGCTATAGCGGTAATTTCTCGCTGGTATTGAGCTTTTGTTAGATACGTAGGTCGTTTATCAATTCCTCGGTTAAACACATGGTAGACTTGTCCGTCGACTAAAGGAACCTTGCGTACTGGCATGGCATATCCTTTCTTTCGGGCAGAGTAGTATATGATTGTACTTTATCTAACAAAACCCGAAGAAAACTTCAACAGGCAATCAGCAATTCCCGAGCCTCTCTGAGCTACTAAGTTCCGAAAGTCTGATTAAGTGCTCGCGCTTGTTAGTGACTAATAGTCTGTTATAATCTGCGCGTTGTCAGTCAATCGGGCTGCCACTACGTTGTATTCGCAAAAAGGAGAGACCAATATGCGAATTTACACCACCGACGGTTATAAAGTTACAGAGGGGTTCAACCTAGATAGGGTGTCCTCGATCCGGGTAGGCAACCTCGAAGTCTCAGTCGACCTGATGAGCCAGTGGGCCACTTATGACCCACAATCAGTCAATCCGCAAGGGCCGCACTATATAGCCAATGCAAGCGACGGACGAGAGTTGGGCATTGTTCCACCACAGTATCAGGGCAATCCGCCTACGCTAGTTGGCCAGCCGGCCCGGTTGCTGCGTGTTTCACTAGAATCGGACACTTCTAACCGTCTCGTTCCCGAAAGGGATGAAGATCATGACGATAGTATTCTCGTCTATGGCCGACAATTGTCGGATTTTGATGGCAGTGTCAGAGTTACCGGCGTCGATTTTACCACCATACCATGCCCGATTCGTCAGAACGACGGTCATTGGGGCGGACGGCAGTGGCTGGAACAGGGGGACAATTACCAGGTTGGCCAGTGTCGGGTTTGCGGTGTCGTTATTAGTCAACTAGCCAATTCTCGTCACGCCTGCAGTGATGATTCGGCAATAAGAAAGCATCCTAACGATGGAGAAGTAATCTTGTGGGAGGCTGCAGGCTCTCAAATTGGGGCGACGCCGATCATATTGGCTAAGGAATATAGCCGTGGCTATGTAGCCTTCGACCAGTCATTGTTTAAGCTGGAGGCGAATTCGGCTATCCGTATCCGCTACGACGGGCAAAGCTTGCACGTGCCGTGGGAGCACTTCCCCAAATATGTCCCCACCAGATGGCACGAGGATCGCTATCTTTTCTGGACGGGCCAAAAACTCCTCAGCGGCACTCGGTCAGAAGTCTTTCCCGACGAAGACCTTGGAGGCAAGCTGACCAAACTGGAAAGCCTAAAGGATTGCCCGTATACCACCGACAGTTGGTCGCAAGGTCGACAGACATTTACTGGAGAGAGAGCTTTAACGGATGCGCTAGGCAGACATGCTGTCGCCGAAACAGAGCCTGTCATCGCCTAAAGCAAAAAATCCTATCACACCCCGGTCCTCGACCGGGGTGTTTACATAGGAAGCCGCACTGGAGAATAATCCTCAGCTTACCTTTCGGGCATCTGACGCCTAATAGTTCGCTGTGCACCCTGAGGATAGAAGAAACAGAGGGTGAAAGAAGTTGTAAAAGTATTATATAATAAAAATATTTTTTTTATATAATACTTTAAAAATAACTCAGATAAAATGGAGGAAGATTGTGCTCATTTTTGAGCCAGATGTTTTTTAAACTGGTTTACATACTTGCCAAATTTCACCAGACAAGCATAATATAGACATAGCCCTAATCGACAGCTATGCCTATGCCCGAAAATTCTTTCTCTGCCAATAATCCAGATTTACTTCAGCCGCTTCAACCGCTTGAAAGCCAGGTTGAATCTGACACGTTCTCGCCTGAACCAGCTCAACTATCGGAGACAAATCCGAGCAGTGAGAATCAGGACACTCCAGCAGCCGTGGCTGAATCAGGTAAAGATTTCTTTGCTGAACAGCTGGCGCAGCTCAATGATTATGGCAAAGATATGCGCGAGGTCTTTGACGCCTCAGTCGACATCTTTAACGCTGACCGGAACGAAATAGTTGCCCAGATACACGAACAAATAAAAAGCCAAGAGTTGATTTTGGCTCTGCTTCAAGAAAAACAGACCAATATAGACAAGTCGGCTGAAGTTAGTCAGCGATGTAAAGATGATGCGGCGCAGCTCATTGAGCGATTAAACGGCCTTCCGGAAGGACAACCAAGTGACAATGATTTTGCTCAAATCGGCGAGCTTCGGGCCAATATTAAGTCGGAAATCTCCAAACTAGAAATTATGGCCGCTCGCTTAGACTTCCTGGTTGAGGCGGGGTTGCGGGAAATCCAGGAGATTCGGGACATTATTATCGAGAACAAAAAAGCCGTCGCCCTGCACACCAATCCGGAAGTATCGGCGACCACGCCAGATAACATAAGCAGTCTGGACGAATATAAAAATCGTAAGAAGAGTAAAGGTCAATTCTATTCGGGCAATGCCAGTTCTGTGAAGCATGCGACATAGCGCGCTATCGATTTGGCTTGTTAAAAGTAAATAACTTGCTATAATCCGGCCAGTCCGGATTTTTTAGTGAAAGGTATGACCGATGAAATCAGTAGTCATTTGCGGATCGCGCCGCTTCGAGACTGGCATTCGTCGCTGGGGTAGCCAGCTTAAACAGCTTGGCGTAGTCGTCTTTGAGCCGCACCTTCACCAGGGTGGAGAGGAATGGGGAGCCATGTCGGAGGAGTACAAGAACTTTGTTCTTCTCGGGCTAACATATGACCACTTTCAGAAGATTCGCCAGGCTGACGTAGTCTTTGTTTACAACGAAGGCGGGTACACTGGCGTCAACACTACCTTAGAGTTGGGCTTCGCGGCTGCCTTAGCCAAGCCTATATACTCTTTAGGAAAGGACCCTACCGAGCGGGGCAGAGACGTGCTGTTTAACCAGCACCATCCCAGTTCGCCTGAAGAACTGGTGACGTTTTTATAGGAGAAGAGTATGACCGTCAAAATTGGAGTCGGCTCCACCAATCCGGTTAAAATAGCTGCCGCTCAAGCCGCATTTACTAAAGTGTGGCCGGAAATTACCTGGAATGCCGAAGGCTTTGCCGCAACATCAGGAGTTTCGGACCAGCCCACCAGCGATCTGGAAAGTATTCGCGGCGCCACTAGTCGTGCTCATCAAGCCATCGACTATTTCGATGCCCAGTTTGGGGTTGGTATGGAAGGCGGTGTGCAGCAAGTTGAATCTCAGTGGTTCGATTGCGGCTGGGTTGTGGTTGTTAATAAGCAGGGGATAGTCGGCATTGGTTCAACTATCCGCCTGCAGGTTCCTGACCAAATGATGCAGCTAGTTCACCAAGGACTTGAATTAGGAGAGGTGGATGACCGAGTCTTTGGCCAAGTTAACAGCAAGCAGCAGGACGGCCACTTTGGCCTTATGACCAACGGGATCATTTCTCGCCAAAGCGGCTACACAGACGGCGTTATAGCCGCCCTGGCCCGGTTTATTACACCGGAGGTGTGGTAAATCCATCCGCCCTCAGACCCTGGCGATCGTTCAGGGTTTGAGGGTATTTTTATACAACGCATGACTAATCGATGCTGCCAAGTGGGTTTCTCTTGAAAAAAGGCTTTCCGCCCGATATAATGCGGAAGCAAAAATAGTTTATGGTTTACAGTTTTTAGGCAAACCGAGCAGATGCACCCAACAACCGTAAACCGTAAACTGCAAACCGCAAACCAAATAGCGATAAACCAAAATCAGCCTGTCCGTCCCGTCAGGGTCGGAATAAACGAACAACGCGACCAAAGGTCGCTCTGGCCGGGGTGGTGGAATGGTAGACACGACGGACTCAAAATCCGTTGCCCCTTAAAGGCGTGGAGGTTCAAGTCCTCTCCCCGGCACCAGAAAAATCGGCTAAAGCCAATTTTTAAAATAGAGAATTTAGAATTAAGAATCCAGAATGAATGTATTCTGTGGTTTGTGCCAACCCCAATTCAGTATTCATAATTCGGGATTCATGATTCTAAAAAATTCCGGAGGAATTTTTTATGCAAGTTACAGAGTTGCGCAATGGCAATGTTTTTTATTATCAAAACGAACTCTTCATGGCTCTAGCTTACGAGCACATCAAGATGGGCCGAGGTGGGGCAGTCATCAAAATTAAAGCCCGTAACTTAAAAACTAGCACCACTCGAGAGCTTTCATTTAACAATGGAGCCTCCGTCGATGATGTTGAATTGTACCGTGAAAATGTTGATTTTATTTACGCCGACAACAAAGCGGCCTTTTTCAAAAGTAGCTCCGAGCCTCGCATTCAAGTGCCGCTAGAAGTCCTCGGTAACAAAAGGCAATTTCTCAAAGCTGGGCAAACTGTACCGCTCGTTCGCATAGACGATACCGATGAGCCAATTGATATCGAAATTCCCAACACCGTAGATCTTAAAGTAACCGAAGCACCACCTAACGAAAAAGGTAATTCTACTGGCTCCGTCACTAAGCCCGTTACCCTAGAGACCGGCCTTGTCGTCAACGCACCCATGTTTATTAACGTTGGCGATACGATTAAAGTAAATACCACTACCGTTTCTTACATCGAACGGGTAAAATAACCATATGTCCCCAGACGTTATGCTCACCATCATTAAAATCGCCGCTGTCTTCGTGGCGGTTAGCTTTGTCGTATTTTGGGTCGGCTTAGTCTGGTGGGTTGCTCAAGACGTTTTAACTCGAACCAAAGATAAAATTATCGTCTCGGCCGCCGTCGCCATCACCGCTATTTTAGGGCCAGTTGGCATTCTGATTTATCTGGTCGTTCGTCCCCGCCAAACCCTTAAAGAGCGGCTCGGCGAAATGATGGAGCAAGAAATGATGCTCCAGGCATCGGCGATTACCATTTGTCCCACCTGTGATCATATGGCTCAAGAAGACTTTTTGGCTTGCCCTTATTGCGGCACCACGCTTAAAAAAGCCTGCCAAAACTGCGGTAAACTTTTGGCCATGGATTGGGACCATTGCCCGTTCTGCAATACGCGCCAGTCCGCTCCAGTGGTAGTAGAAGAGATAACCGTCGTCGATGCCGATGGTCATGCTGCGCAAGTAGACATTGTGGCTGAGCCGACTCAGTCGCTTCTTCAGAGACTAAGTCCAATAGCAGCTTCCTGGAAGAAGATTATTTCAACCACAGCTACCACCCCTGACAGTAGTCAGCCTCAACCCGATCAGGATGCTACAGTCGAAACAAAGGCAACCGGCAACAGCAAAAAGGCTTCATCCAGCAAGAAATCTAAATCCGGTGGCAAAAAAACCACTGGCCGCAAGAAGAAGGACTCATCCGGTAGTGCCAAACGCTAAGCTTCTCCAACGTACCCTAGCTAACAATGCGCGGTTGCTCCTGTATCCCAATTCTGCCTCGCCATCGGTAGCTGTCAGCGTCCTAGTTGGGGTAGGCTCGCGATACGAATCATCAGACAATAATGGCATCTCTCACTTTTTGGAACATATGGGCTTTAAAGGTACCAAGCGCCGGCCCTCGACATTAGAGATCGCTTCCGAGGTTGATAATGTTGGTGGCGAATCCAACGCCTTCACCTCTAAAGAGTATACTGGCTACTACGTCAAGGTTGCCGCCAAAGAGTTACCCATGGCGGTTGACCTGCTGGACGACATGCTGTTCAGTTCGCTCTATCAACCAGAGGAGGTTGAGCGCGAGCGGGGAGTCATTGTAGAAGAAATTAATATGTATCGTGACTCGCCGCGCGACCAGGCCGCCGAAATGTACGACCAGCTAATTTACCCCAACCAGCCGCTTGGTATGGAGATCGCTGGAACACCGCAGAGCTTAGCTACCATAGGCCACGCTCAACTCAAAGACTTTGCTGACACCTGGTATACGCCCGATAATATGATTATCAGCCTAGCTGGGCGCTTTAACGACAAGCACGTTGATGACGTAATAACCAAGACATTTGCCACTCACTCAGCCAAAGCAGTCGGCACATTCCAGCCAGTTCATCAAGACCAAGACCAGCCGCAAATTGTTACCAAAAATAAAGATATCGATCAAACGCAGCTCATCGTCGGCGTACGGGCCTATCCAGCCACTCATCCAGCCCGGTACGCCCTGGCTTTGTTAAATATTGTCTTAGGTGGCAATATGTCGTCACGGTTATTTACTCAGGTCCGAGAGAGGAGGGGACTGGCATATGCGGTTAACTCTAGCTTGGATGACTTTGTGGATGCTGGTTCTTTAGTTTGTTCAGCCGGCCTGGGTCACGCTAATACGGCTCCCGCCTTAACGGTTATATTGGACTTGCTCAAAGACATTCGCCAACAGGGCATAACCGCCCAAGAATTACAGCAAGCCAAGCAGTATATGCGTGGTCGGCTAGCATTATCAATGGAAGACGTACTCAGCGTAGCCATATTCCACAGTCGGCAATGGCTCCTCGAGGGCAACATCAGGACTATCGATGAAATACTGACTCAGGTTGAGCAAGTCACCGTAGCAGATATCCGTCAGGTCGCTAAAGAAATCTTTACGCCAGATCGTCTCAACCTAGCTGTTATTGGTCCTCACGTCAACCAATCCGAACTAGACAAAATAATCAAACAATTCTAACCTAGCACCGCGCCGAGCTATTAAAGCTCAAGAATTCAAAGACTGGTATTTTCTCTGCACCTAGCAACCTTAGTCGCTATAATGGATACAAACACAACCACCGCTTCCAGGCTTGACGTACGCCATAACAAACAACATCACGCTTGCTAACCCCTAATATCTGAAAACTACCCATTTTAATCATGCCGTACCTACACCCCACCATCTTCACTACCGCAGTCGCCTTCGTCTTAGCCATGTACCTGGTTTGGGTTTTAGCCAGACAGCAGTATTTGGGCGTGTACCAGCAGTTTAATCTCCTATGCCTATCGCTCGTTGCTCTGAGCGCAGGCGTTTTGATTACCCAACTATTTTACCCTGGCTACTTGGATATACCCATGTCGGCCAACCGGGCTATCCATGCCCTCACTAGGCCATTTACCATTACATTGCTGTTAGTTGGCTACATCGCCGCCGTGGCCGTTGGTCGGTGGTATGTAGCCACTATTCGCTACCCATGGTGGCGCATGGCCGACAGTACAGTTCTGGGCCTTACGTTGATTGAGCTGGGTTGGGCAGTCGGTATGTTGCTGGCTACGCCCACTATAGCTATTGGCGCTGCGACCGCCGCTTTATCTATCACCTTCTTGCTGCTACTAATTCTGCAGCAGAAAGTAGCCCAGCCCGGACTAACCGTTGGCCTGCATAGCCTAGCCATCTTTGCCATATGCACTGGCCTCCATTTGGCACTTGTTTCTTGGCAATCTATAGGCACTAGTGTAGAATATCTGGCAGGTGGGATAGGCATATGTCTCGGTATTGCCGTGTGCATTGCTCGACTACGGCATCGCGTGCCGCGTGTTGCTCCTATTACTCTCCCGACAGGAGTATCGCAACGTTTTCGCGACACGTTTACCCGAGCCCTAGCCCCTAAACAGCCATCCAGTAAGGATGGCTCATCTCATGGTAAAAAATAAGGAGTTGTCTTATGAATCAAGCTTCAACAAAAGCACAATTACAAGAACAGAAACAGCGGTTGTTGGGTGAAATTGAAGAGCTAAAAGCTCAGGACCCAAGTCGGGACGAGTTCCGCGACATTAACAATACTGACGACGACGACGCCGCCGAGTCAGAAGATCATTCTCGCATTCAAGCCCGCCTCCAAGCCTCCCAAAGTCAGTTGCAATCCGTCATAAAAGCTCTAGATAAGATTGACGCCGGCACCTACGGCAAATGCGAACGCTGCGGCAAAGACATCCCCGCCGCCCGCCTAGAAGCCAAGCCCAGCGCCATCTACGACGTAGACTGCGAAGCCATAATCGAATCCGGCCGGAGCTAGATACAGTATCGTTTGTCTGTTGACAATATGAAAAAAGGGGAATAGTCTCTCAGCTAAAGATGCAGCTCACTCTCAGAATTGACCATATCGGTCAGCAGGAGAGAAGACATGAGCTCGAACGATGATACGCTTGTGACCCCCTCTAATACACCGGTCTCTTTCGCACCTGGCCAACATGTAGAGGAGGTTATCATGAGGGTAGAAGAACTGCAGCGGATTCTTGATCATACAAGCAACGGCAAAATAGCTGACTGGGCTGAAGCAGAACCAGGTTATTATCAAGTAATAACTAATAGGGGGCGGTTTCTGATAGTGAACCATGGCGATAGCAGTTATCCGCCTCGCGATTTCTCTGAACATCTAGAGGCAGTATACGGTCCGCACCGGCGCCAGCATAAATATAAGACAGCTTCCAGCAATAGAGACACTCGCTTTGTCCACCAGCAAGGGCAGTTTTATTCGGTGTGGAAATTAGAGGAATAGACGCGGCCCGGCCCGCTTATTTAGTGGGCCATAGTTAAGAATCAATCTTCCTGTCAAGAACATACTCGCCATCTATAAATTCTAGCCGTCAACTCTATATCAGCATGGTTACTACTTTTACCCTAAACACTTCAGCTGTTAAAAATATAGCAGTACGCCATAATAATGGGGATTTTAATAAAACGTGAATCTAAGCCTAATTGCTTAATCGCGAAAGACTATGCTAAGCTATTGGCAGGCAAGCATTATAATCACAATACATAATATGTACTTTGGAAAAAATAACAAACAAAAAAATAATCTTGAATTGACCAATTCTGGTCATAATCAGACCATAAACATGAGAGATTTAGCGCCCAGCATTTACCGTCAACGCATGGTAGTAGAAGGTACCTGTAATAAGCGTATTGAAGATAGTGATATAAAGAGATATCTTTCTGAGTTGTCGAGTGTTTTAAAGATGAAAACTCTTATTGAGCCAATCACCCATCGTTCTGACCGCTTCGGATGGGCGGGATGGATACATTGGGAGACATCTGGAGCTCATTTCTACGCCTGGGATGAACCTTTTGTATTCTTCAGTGTAGACATTTATACTTGCAAAGAATTTTCCAGCCAAGACGCGGTCAGTTTTACGCAAGAGTTTTTTAACACAACCGATATTGCGTTTAAGGACTTTTAGCCATGCCGTTCGGTGAATCAGGCTTCATGGGCTCAGACTTTAATATTCCCGGTCGGGGAGAGGAAAAAGGCGAAGATCGCTCCGACCAAAAGTTTTTGCCAAGCTATGAAATACGTGAGAAGAGTGATATTCAGAAAGAAGTCTCTCAATTCCTAGAGCGGCACAGCATTAATCCAGCTAACCCTAAGCCTTCAGGCATATATCTGATCGACGGTCAAAGTAAATATTCCAACCTATCGCGCTCTGTAGAAAGCAGTGTATTCTATGAGAAGTTTGAAAATACAGCCAATCAGCTCGATGAAGAGTATGGAGCGTATGAGAATTCTAGTCAGTTTATTACTGCTATAGATCAGCAGGAAAAACTCCCCGAAGGTGTTGTTAGAGTTATCAAAAATTCAGAAGTAGGCCTAAAATCGCTTGTGGATATAGAAAATGAATGGAATATACCTATTGATAAAATCTGTGGTACATATGGCTTAGATTTGGATCGGACTTGGGATATCGGCGCGTTAGCAGTGGCTCCTGAATATAGAGGCACTAAAGAACATCGTAAGACCTCTCTATCACTGTATTATAGTCTTTGCAAACACTCTGTGAACAATGATATAAAAAACTGGGTAGCAGTCATTGATGACACTGTATTGAGATATCTTAAGCATATCGGATTTGACTACCATCCAATAGCCGAATCTAAATATTATTTAGGGTCGGATGCCAGTACTCCCATTATTGTGGATGTTACACGCTTAAAAGATTCATTTAAAGAAAAAAGCGAATATTACTTCCAGAAAATCATTAACGGTAAAGATCTAGACCAGGTGGTTGATTTTAGTCCTGATATGAAACCTCAATCATGATAGATATCGCTATACTTGCAATAGCTATAAGTATTAACCTCAGCTTGGGTCTGATTGTTTTTTTGCGTAACACAAAAGTATCTACGACAAAGATTTTCTTTGCAGCGTGTATCTCGATAGTCGTATGGTCGCTATTTAATTATCTTATCGACCACGCAGCCACCCCCAATTTAAGGCTTGCGTCGACCAAGGTAACCTTGCTTGCAGGATTTAACATTCTATACTGGCTGGCTATATTTACACGGTATTTCGAGACAAGAAAAACAAGTACTCTACGGGAAAAAGTTTCCTATATTGCCTTGTGGTTCATTGGGTCCATTTTTTCCGCCAGTTCGCTAGTAACAGAGGGAGTAAGTATACAAGGGAGCATAACTAATATTTTGGTCGGACCTTTATACTATTTATATGTGGCACTATTGGGCGGCTCTTTAGTTTTAATCACCTATAATTTAAACAAATTAAGAAAAGCATCCAGTCCAATTATATCTACACAAGCTAAGCTTATCTCTCTGGGTATTATCGCCAGCGTAGGTATCGCCCTGTTGACAAATGTTATTATCCCCGTAGCTATTAATGATTGGCAAATTGCCAAACTGGGTCCTCTAGTAACGGTGTTTTTTACAGGATCAGTTGCCTATGCCATCATAAAACATGGTCTATTTGATATAAGATTGGTAGTTGCAAGATTACTAGCCTATGTACTAGTTATTACATCTATGGGGCTAGCGTATGGCTTAATTGTTTTTCGCGTAGTTGACAGCTTCTTTCCGCATGCTCAGAGCACAATACCACAGCAAGTAGCTTATACAATTATGGCTGTTTTTATGGCCTTTACTTTCCAGCCAGTCAAACACTTTTTTGATCATGTTACCGAGAGGATATTTTTTAAAGATCACTACAGCTCTAGCGCCCTACTGGCTAACTTGTCCCGACTAATATCGAGCACATTAAATATCCGCACCCTGACTCAATCAGTTTTAAATGAACTCATTACGACAGTTCATATTCAAAAAGCCGCCATCTTTATAACCAGCGAAGGAAAGCTTCAACTA
Organism: uncultured Candidatus Saccharibacteria bacterium; assembly: GCA_964536215.1. Taxonomy (GTDB): domain Bacteria; phylum Patescibacteriota; class CAZHWT01; order CAZHWT01; family CAZHWT01; genus CAZHWT01. The sequence goes on along the minus strand of CAZHWT010000001.1, from coordinate 77,356 downwards.
TTAGCCCAACAGGATTATCAGGAGATTAGTCAACTTGACACCAAGACGATGGCACAGTTTCTAACTGCCCGAGATACGTATGCATCAGACGCTGAAGATGGTGAGCTGTCTGAACTAATGAAACAGAAAGAAATAGCCGTCATTGTGCCCTTTGCTAATAATCAAACCGTCAGCGGTTTGATTGTGTTAGGCAATAAGCAATCTGGCGACGTATACACTACCCAAGATCTTGAAGTTCTGGAGATACTTGGCCCTGAGTTAGCTGTTGCAATTGAAAATGCGCTTAGTTACCAGCAAGTAAGTCAGTTTAACGAGACGTTGCGTAGTGAAGTAAATAAGGCGACTAAGGAGTTGCAGGCGGCTAACGAGCAATTAACGCGCAAGAATCATCAGCTAGAGCAGCTGGACAAGCTGAAAGATGAGTTTATTTCGGTCACTTCTCATGAATTGCGCACTCCACTAACTGCCATCAGAGGCTATTTGTGGATGGCCATGCACGCCAAGCGCCGAGATGAGAACTTTAAGCAGTACATGGACCGCGCCTATATATCCTCGGAGCGATTGATTGGCCTGGTCAATGATACGCTCGACATCTCTCGCATCGAATCGGGGAGAGTACAGCTCAACCCCGAGCCAACCAAATTGCCAGCCTTAACTAAACAAGTAGTAGAGGAGTTAACCCCCAAAGCCCTAGAAAACCAACAGAAATTAACCATTAAAGCCGCCAGCCGTCTCCCTCAAGTCATGTGCGACCCAGACAAGATTCACCAAGTCCTCACCAACCTTATTGGCAACGCCCTCAAATTTACCCCACCCGGCGGTAGCATCACCATTCAGTTTTACTCAGATAAAAAACACCTCGTCACCGCTATCACTGACACCGGGCCTGGCATAAGCCCAGAAGACCAAAAGCGCCTCTTCCAAAAATTCAGCCGCTTAGCCAGCACCGCTGGCATCCCGGGCACTGGCCTTGGCCTATACCTCTGTCAGCAATTTATCAGCCTATCCAAAGGTAAGATTTGGGTCGACAGCCAAGTAGGGGAGGGCTCCACCTTTTTCTTTAGCCTACCCATTACCGAAGCCAAAACCGCTCCATCATCCACCAAGCCTCACATTTACCATCCAATATAAAAAGACGTAAGCCACCAGAATCCAAATGCCAAGATTCAAGAGTCCAAATACCAAACAAAGACGTAAGCTTCAAGTCGTAAAAATTACGTATACCTTACTTCTTCTACCTTCCTTTGACATTTGAACTCTTGAATCTTGACGCTTACCTAACTTGGCATTTGGACACCTGAACCTTGCACCTTTCTCCTCGGGTCTTATAATCTTTACAGTGATATGCTACACTATAGTCATGGCTCACATTCTAGTTGTTGAAGACGATCAATTTTTACGCGACCTATATCAAGATATCCTCTCCCAAGAAGATTATCAGATTACCACGGTAGTGGATGGGGAGGAGGCCATCGCCGCTATTCGCAACGGCAAATTTGACCTGGTGCTATTGGACATTATGATGCCCAAAAAAGACGGCATAGCTGTATTAAAGGAGCTGTCTCCAGATGACAAAAAGCGAGCTGGTCAAATTGTCATGTTGACCAACTTGGGACAAGAGGCCTTAATTAAAGAAGCCTCCGAATCTGGAGCCGTCGGCTATCTTATAAAATCTGCCATGGCCCCCGACCAAGTCCTCAACGAAGTTCGCAACTTCCTAGCTGCCAATCACGCCTAAATCTAATGTCCAGTCAATCTCCGCAACTCCCACCCATCCTCTTTGAGGATGAGGCTATAATGGTTATCGACAAACCGGCCGGCCTCATTGTTCAGGATTCCCATACCCATAGCCAACAAACGCTTGAGCAAGCCTTGCCAGACCACGATGGGGTAGAGCGCAAAGGTATCGTCCACCGTCTCGACAAAGACACCTCTGGCCTAATGGTTATTGCCAAAACTCCTCAGGCTCAAGCCAACCTCCAGGATCAATTTAAAACTCGCCACGTCCACAAACACTACGCCGCGTTGGTCTGGGGCAATTGTCCTGACCAGCACGCCATTATCGACGCTCCCATTGCTCGGCATCCGGTCTATGGTTACAAATATGTCGTTACCGAAGGTGGAAGAGAGGCCCAAACCGAATTCTGGCAGCGCCAAACCTACCGCTTTCAAGACCAGCACGTCACCTTACTCAAAGTTGCGCCCCACACCGGTCGCACTCATCAGATACGCGTTCACCTAGCCGCCCTTAGACTGCCTATTATTGGCGATAAAATTTACGGCCGCCGCAAAGACAGTTCCAATATCCGCCAATTTCTCCACGCCGAAACCTTACAATTTACTCACCCCACCACTGGTCAACCCGTCCAGTTTCACGCCGACCTCCCGCAAGACCTGTCTAATTTTCTCGCCAGCCTCAAAGAAGAAGGCTAGTCTACCCCGAGCCTCGACCAAGACTGGTCAGCCGCTGGCGGAGGAGAGAAGTCCAAAAGAAAGCGTAACTCGCCGCCCCTTCCCTCCATCAACTAACACCAAAAGCGAATAACGAACGACCCATCTCTCCCTTGCCTGTCGTTTTTCTTTTCATATCATCATAAATCAGGTAGTATAATATAAGCCCTTCCTGGGGCTACACTGCCATGGATCAACTATTCTTCGAGCTGGGCGGTATTCTGACTCTGGCCACACTATTAGGCCTCATCTGCTACCGTCTTAAACAACCACTATTTTTCGCCTACTTGATTACCGGTATGGTAGTCGCTAACGCCGGCGCCGTTCATATAACTTCGCCACAAACGCTGGCCTTTTTAGGCGAACTTGGTATTGCCTTCTTATTGTTTTTGGTTGGCCTAGAGTTGAGCCTGACCGAAATTAAAAAAATGGGTAAAACCGCTACTATTGTAGCCATTACTCAAGTCGCCGTAGTTGGTTCGGCCGGTTGGCTAGCCAGCCAGCTTTTAGGATTTAGCCCGACCGTTTCTCTATTTATTGCTCTTTCTCTGCCGCTTACCTCCACCATTATTGCCGTCAAATGGCTAAACGACCAAAATGCCGTCTTCTCCCTTCATGGTCGCTTAGGCTTAGGTATTTTACTCGTCCAGGACCTTTTAGCCGTTGGAGCGCTCATTTTCCTCACTAGTATTAGCTCTGGAGCTGCCGGCCAATTAGGGGTGATCGAAACAGCGCTAATGCTCACGAAAGGTGCAGCCTTACTAGTTGGTAGTTTCGCCTTTAGCCGCTACGTCGTTCCCAAGCTTTTCTTTGCTCTCGCTTCGTCGGCCGAACTACTATTCTTAGGCAGTATTGGACTATGCGTCTTTATGGCCGCCATTGCTCAATGGACCGGCTTTTCTCTGGAGATTGGCGCCTTCTTGGCTGGACTATGTCTCTCCGCTTCAGCCTATCGCTACCAGATCGTAGCTAGTATTAAGCCCCTTCGGGATTTTTTTATCGCCCTGTTCTTTATCGTCATTGGCCTACAACTATCCCTGACAGCCATCGGTTCGCTACTCATACCAATTGTCATCCTAAGCCTATTAGTTATCGTTCTTAATCAGTTCTGTGTTGCCTTTGTTTTGGGTCGCCTGGGGTACAAGCGGCATACTATCTTCTTTACCTCACAATTATTCGGCCAAATCGGTGAATTCTCCCTACTAGTGGTGTCGCTAGGCCTTAATTTACATCAGTTAGATCCTCGGGTTGCCTCTTTAATCACGGCCGTAGTGCTAGTCACCATTCTAGGCCAGAGCTATGTTCTAAAGCACCAACAGGCCGTCTATCGTTGGCTGCGACCCCTCTTTAATCGTTTGGAAAAAACTTCATCGCGTCGTGATAAGATTAAGACTCATTCATTGCAGGATCACGTAGTCATCCTTGGCGCTAGTAGTTTGGGCGAAGACATTTTGCACCTCCTCAAGCAACTTTCCGTACCCCTAGTCGTGGTTGAATACAATCCGCAGCGAGTAGTGGATTTGGATGGCGATCGATATCCAACTATTTTTGGCGATGCCACCGACGAAACAGTCTTAGAAGAGGCTAGTATTAGTCGGGCTAAATTGATCGTCTCCTCCATAGATCAGCACCATGCTAACCTACAGATTATGCATTTACGCAATCAACTAGCCCCCAACACTCCACTAGTTTTAACCGCTACTAATGTTGAAGATGCCCTCATCTATTACCGCCAGGGGGCTAGTTATGTTATCCTGCCATATCTATTGGGTAACCATGCGATTGCCCAAGTAGTCAAAGATCATTGGCAAAACTTACAAGAATTGTCCGAAGCTAAGCTGCACCACTTACAACATCTGGCCGCCAGGGGGTATCAATGACGCCGTTTTTTGAACAACTGCAAACGCTGCCGGGTACCGCTGCTCGTCGTGGTCGCATTAACACCAGCCATGGCTCCATTGAAACGCCAGCCTTTTTTCCAGTCGGCACTCAAGCTACGGTTAAAACCTTGTCCCAGCAAGAATTATGGGATATGGGTGCCCGCCTCATTCTCGGCAACACCTATCACCTATACATGCGTCCGGGTGCCGACACTATCGCCGCGGCTGGCGGGCTGCATCAATTTCAATCCTGGCCCGGCGCCTTATTTACGGATTCCGGTGGTTTTCAGGTTTTTAGTCTTGGATTAGGTAAAGCAGCAAGACAGCAAGGCAGCAAGGCAGCAAGAGACTCGTCCCTCGCCCTCCAATCCCAAACTCGAAACTCGAAACTCGAAACTCGAAACTCACCCCTCCTGGCCCGCATTGACGATGACGGCGTCACCTTCCACTCTCACTTGGACGGCTCTATTCATCGTTTTACTCCCGAAATCTCCTTAGCCACTCAGCACAAAATCGGCGCTGACATTATTCTGTCCTTTGATGAATGTGCCCCACATCCAGCCACCCATGAATACACTCAGGAGGCTATGCAGCGTACTCACGCCTGGGCCAAGCGGGGCCTAGACTATCATCAGCAGCACGGCCAATCGCATCAACATCTATTCGGCATTACTCAGGGCGGCGTTTATCAGGATTTACGCCAACAATCTGCCAAATATATTGATACGCTCGATTTTGACGGGTATTGCGTCGGCGGCGTCTCGGTGGGGGAGAGCAAGGACCAAATGCGCCAAGCCGTTGAATGGAGCACGCCTCATCTCAATCCAGCCAAGCCACGCCATTTGCTGGGAGTAGGGGATATAGATGACATTTTTATGGGCGTAGAGCGGGGTATAGACACGTTCGACTGTGTTACTCCCACCCGCTGGGCTCGCAACGGCACCCTTATCGTTCATCCGCAAACAGCCAAAGCTGAAGGCTCAGCCAACCCCTATCGTTTAATTATTACCAATGGCAAATATCGCCAGGATTTTTCACCACCGGATCCGACCTGTCGCTGCTGGGTCTGCACTACGTATACCCGTGCCTACCTTAACCACCTCTGCCGGGCTGGTGAAATCCTCGGCGCTCGCTTAGCCTCGTACCATAATGTCTATACCATGCTTGGTCTCATGCAAAAAGTTCGAACCGCGTTAGAAGATGGTCCAGCTGCTTTTCAAGCCTTAAAACAGGAGTATGTACCATGAAGCGCCGTCACACTAAGCGGCATAGTCGCTCTAGGTCGAGTCTAAAAGTCTGGCTATTCCGCCTCGTTGGCATAGCCTGTATTGGCTTGTTCGGCTGGTGGGGGGTGACCGCTGCTCTGGCGGTTAGTCATGCGGTCAAGACCTATCCTACTAGCACTCCTCATTCTTTCATTACTTCCACAATGGATAACCCAGTCTACCTGATTGCCCAGCAATCTGCTTCCGACGCCGCTCAGCTCCAATCGCTAGCCATTATGAGGGTCTGGACCGAAGACCGTGGCTTCTCAATTCTGCAATTGCCAACCGACCTATCAGACGGTCAGACTACAGCAGCCGACTATTTGCAAAATGGCTACTATAAAGAACTGCAGCAATTAGTCGAGCAAACGCTAGCTCTACCTATAAATGGGTATATTATTCAACCATCGGGGGCAGTATTGCCAGAAGCACAGAGCTGGTCGGCCTTGTTCCTCCGCCAGCCCAAGCCTAGCTGGTGGCAGACAACCGCTTCGGCCCCGTGGTGGCTCTTAAACCAGCCAGAGGTTCGTACCAATCTGTCACCTTGGCAATTTATTCAAACGGTATGGCTAGTCCGAGATGCCGACGATAGTCGCATCACCATTCAGTCTATCGACGCTGCGGCCTTTAGTCGCACCGACAAGGGGATGACGGTAGGTCAAACTGACCAACTCGATCCGCTCGTCGAACGAACACTCGTTGACCAGCAGGCAGTCAACCAAGGGGTGAGCATTGTGGTTAAGAACGCTACCGATGTACCGGGGCTTGCCGCTTTAACTGCCAGATACGCTCACCATCTAGGTGGGGAAGTGGTCGCTGTAGAGCCAGCCGACTCCGGACAGGCTAACACCACTATGACTGCCGAAAAAAGTACCCGGCTAACCGCCGGACTTACTAATTTGCTGGGCGTCCCCTTAACCGTAGCCGCCAAAACCGGCCGAGAAAGGGCTGATGTTGAATTGGTAGTCGGTGTAGACGTCCTTAACCGGCTGGGACAACCACGTTAGCTACTGAGTAGCGGAACAGGGGAGAGGAGGTAGTGTTTTTTCCCTATTTGCTACTCATCACCCATCACTTACCACAAAGCTTGACAAACCGTGCGGCATATACTATAATAACCATGTCTCTCTCCTTTCTATCCTGAATTTATTCAGGATGCAAAAGTACCGCCCCAAATTAGGCGGTATTTTTGTATCCTAAGGTATACGTATACATATACATATACGTATAATCGGGCTAAAGGAATGGAATCAGGCGACTATGAAATATTCAAACTCACCGGTAAATGCCAAGGCACAAGAATCCAAATGCCAAACCAAGTCACAAGACGCAAAATAAACAAATACCACCTCGTGCTAAAATCCCCTTAATCGCTAATCGCTAATCGCTAATCGCTAATCGCTAATCGCTAATCATAAACGATTAACGTTTAACGTTTAACGTTTAACGTTTAACAAAATCTCCACCTTCTCCCTATATGTGATACAATACGCACATAAACCAAGAGCGGCCGATAAAAATACCTGACTGCTTTTGAACCCCTCATAAGGAGACGAGCATGCTGTTGCTCATTATTGTCCTGTTTATTACTGGAACCTTGGTGCTAGGCTGGACAATCGCTGGAAAAGGATTAGAAGAAACACCCCCTGAGCCTCAGCAACCGGAGGCGGGGACACTATTGTCTATTTTAGTCCCCAAAATGAACGACAAAACGTCGCTCTCGGCCGAGATTATGTTTACGGCCTTGCACGGCATGCTATCCAAAACGCCCGGATTGCAAGAGCACTTAAGCTTTGAGCTCGTCGCTACGCACGAAGGTATTCGTTTCTTTGTTCACGTTCCAACCTATTTCCGCACTTTCGTCGAGGGTCAAATTTACGCCCAATATCCCAACGCCAATATCTCCGAAGTAGATACAGATTATATCAATCAGCTGCCAGCCGGACACACCGTTGTTACGGCCGCTGAAATGGCTCTGACCCGCGAATATTACCACCCCATTAAAACCTTTGTTGATTTCCAAGTCGACCCTTTGGCAGCCATCACTGGTTCCGTGGAACGCCTAAACCATGAGGAGCAGGTCTGGATGCAGTTAATAGTCCGGCCGTTAGAAGACATTTGGCAGGATGCTGGCTATGAATACGTCAGCAAAGTGAGAAAGGGTGAATTATCCAAGCCCGAACAGACAAATTTTATCGTCCAAATGGTTAATGATGTCATAAAAGAGTTTACCTCCTTGCCAGCTTTTATGATTCAGTCAGTTTTCCCAGCTACTGCACCACCAGAAAAAGCCAAAAAAGAGGAGAAGGTGGAGCTAACCGCCGGACAGGATCTGGAACTTAAGGCTATCGAGAATAAGATGAACAAGCCTGGCTTCGAAACAGCCCTCCGTATTGTGTCTATTGGTCAATCAGAGCAGTCATCGCAGCAGGCCCTGGCCTCAATTATAGCTTCGTTTAAGCAGTTTTCCATGACTCATCTGAACAGCTTTGCCATCTCGCCAGTCGAGCGTAAAGCCGAGGACATTTTTCACGATTACCAGCTGCGGGCATTTCCAGTCGAGGATGAGAGCTACTTTGTGCTCAATGCCGAAGAATTGGCTTCTATTTACCACCTCCCCAACCTGACCGTCGAAACGCCGACCATTGCCTGGAGTAAAGCCAAGCAATTGGAGCCGCCGCTCAACCTGCCGACCGACGTGGATACTGTGTTTGGCAAGACAGCCTTCCGCAGTCGCAATGTCTATTTTGGCATTAAGCCAGAAGACCGCCGCCGGCACATGTATATGATTGGAAAGACGGGTACGGGTAAGTCCACCTTAATGGAAAATATGATCATGAAAGACATTTTGGCTGGCCAAGGCTTAGCCATTATGGACCCGCACGGCGATACCATCGACCGGCTTTTGGACAACATCCCCGAAAGCCGCATTGATGATGTTGTATTGTTTGACCCGGCCGATGCTAATAATCCAGTTAGCTTAAACATGCTCGAACTGTTCGATCCCACCCAAGGCAATCTGACTGCCTCGGCTCTAGTGGACGTGTTCAAGCGACGGTTTGATTCCTGGGGTCCCCGGTTGGAGTACATTCTACGCAATTGCTTCTTAACCTTAGTTGAAGTACCTAACTCTACGCTACTCGGTGTCAACCGGCTACTGACCGACAAAGAGTATCGCAAAGTGATTGTGAACACTATTGAGGATGAGCAACTGCGCAACTTCTGGAACAAAGAATACGCCGCTATGGCCTCCAATGATCGATTAATTACCGAAGCCGTAGCGCCAATTCAGAACAAAGTCGGTCAATTTTTACAAACATCGACCATCCGTAATATTGTGGGCCAAGCTAAATCGACAATCCGCATTGACCAGATAATGGATAATGGCAAGATCTTCCTCATTAACTTATCCAAAGGTAAGCTAGGAGAGGATAACTCGTCCTTGCTGGGAGCTATGATTATCTCTCGGATGCAAAACGCTGCCATGACCCGGGTGCGCATGCCGGAAGAGCAACGTCGGGACTTTTATGTCTATGCCGATGAGTTCCAGAACTTTGCCACCAGCTCATTTGCCACTATTCTGTCCGAAGCTCGTAAATACCGTCTCAATTTAATTATTACTCACCAGTATATTGACCAACTACCAGAGGAAGTCAGGACGGCTGTATTTGGTAACGTTGGCACGACCGTTAGTTTTACTGTTGGACCCAATGATGCTTCCATCTTGGCCCAGCAATTCGCGCCTGCCTTAAGCGCCGAAGATATGGTCGCTTTGGAAAAACATCACATTTACCTTAAACTAATGATTGACGGCATGGAATCGCGACCATTTAGCGCCGCCACCCTACCACCAATTGCCCGGCACGAGGGGCATCGCGCTGCCATTATAGAAGCCTCACGACGTCAATACGCGCCTAAAACAAAAGCCCAAGTCGAAGAGAAAATTGCTAAATGGACGCTCAAAAAGTTTCAGCTTGGCGTCGACGACGTTGCCATCCAGCGCCTACGCGATCAACAGCGCGACGCTTCCTACCTCGAAGGTACTCAAGCCAAACAGCAGAGTAGTACAGAGTCAACTGTAGTAGCAGAGCAGCAGCTTGCCTCATCCCAATCACCGACACAACGTCAGGGACAAAGCGCTACTGGTAGCCAGAGTAGGGCAGAGGTTCATGCGCCAGATCAGCCTGCTGGCCACCCTGACCATCAATCGCGTCCAATCGTCCAACCAGCGCATACTCGAGTCATTCCAACCTTTGACGCTTCGGTACAGTCGGATAACCACAAATCAGACAGTAACTCCCAAGCTAACCCCAAGCCGAAGCCTCGCCGCGTAGCTCACCCTTCCCCCACGACCATCCATGGCATACCAGGCGGCATTGGCCACACGCCGATTCGCCACATAGCTACTTCGCAATCTAGTGGAGAGATTATTTTAACCAGCCAAGATAAACCGATACCTAAAGGAGGACAATAAATAATGGCATCAGCAGAGCAATTACTAAAAGCCGTTCAAGTTATGGAGGCGCAGTTAGAAATCGTTAAACGAGAACTTAATGCCTTAGGCATAAAAGAAGAGGGGACAGTCGGTCTGTTTGATGGAGAAGCAATGGTGACAGAAGACGGTCAGCGCTATATCGTCCCTCCCAACTATGCTTCTAAATCCATGCTAGTAGCCGGCGACACCTTACGGATGACCGATGATCCTAAAGGTGGGGACCAGCCCCGATTTAAGCAAATTGCTAAGGTCGAGCGAGCCAAGTCAACTGGGCTGTTGACTCGTAAAGATGGTAAGTTTGAAGTAATCTGCGAAGAAGGATCCTTTAAGGTGCTCACGGCTGCGGTTAAGCACTACGAGGGTGAGCCTGGCGACCAAGCTACCATCCAGTTTGCTAAGAATCATGTTAAGGGCAGTTGGGCGGCTGTCGAGAAGGTTATTAAAGCCGCCGACCAATCGACCGTCGCGGCCCCGACTCCAGCAGCTCAGCCATCCAGCCTATCGACTGGCCCAGCCGTCATTTCGCACGCCCCACAGCCCATACCTGAGCCACAACCCACCCTAGCGACTACCTCAACTCCAGCTCCTGCCCCCGCGGTAGATCTTAAGCCTGAGCCATTAGTCGCCGCCACAGCTCAGCCAGCCGCAGCCACAGAGACCGAGTCCAATAAGCCACGTCAGTCTCATCGGCCAGATACCAATAAGGCCAGAACCAAAAAGCCGGCTAGTTCATCACGGAATAAATCAAAGTCCTCAACCACGCCCACACGCACGGCTAGCCAGCCAAGCAGCCCAGCAGCTAAAGCTACTCCCGCGCCGCAGCCGGCGCCAGCCGACCTGCCGCCTACACAAGGCGAAATTTCTATCCCAGCTGCCATGGATGATGACGACCTAACCTAGAAGCGACTAGCTGGCCTCTATGGTAGCTACCCAGCTTGGGTGCGGGAATTATGCGGGAATTGTAACGAAAGAGAGCGGATACGACATGGCCGTATCCGCTCTCTTGAAACAATCACGGTACAATTTACTTAATAGTCTCCTCGGGATCGAGACGAGGAGTCATAGTCGTTCTCTTCTTCATCGCGCATAGACTCTAGCGACATAGAATTAAATTCATCATCGCTGTCAGCATCAGCCGATTCGTCATTGAGGCCATCATTATCCCAGGCATCGGTCTCGTCGGAAGTTGTTTCAAATACGTCGTCATTCAGACCTGACTTAACCGAAGCGGGCGATGGGAGAGAGTGGCTTCGGCTAAAAGACACATACTTGGCCGCCTGCGGCGACTGACTAACTTCGCGCAGGAATACCTGTGGAGTATCAGACGTTGACATGAGGTGGGCAGAATAAGTATTGCCCAAATGGATCAGATTAAGCAGATGGGTAGAAAGATCATCTTCCAAATAGCCCACCAGCGCTCCCTGGCCAGTAATAACAGCCAGGCGACCGTGACGAGCTTCTAGGTCTAGCTTCTCACCCGAAGAAAGCTGCTCTAGTCGTTTCTTTTGCGAACCAACTAGTGGCGCGCTACGAGTCTTGCCGGGCTCTTCTAGGAAAGCTTCTTGGCTCACTTGGCGAGCGCTCTGACCACCGCCTTGTTCCAATTTAGTCAGATTTTTCTGGGCAATGGCATTATAAGGATCAAGGCTAAGCACGCGCTGATACGTCTGCTTAGCCTTATCTACCTGACCTTGCTCGGTGTAAGCTCGAGCCAAGCGGTTAGTTGCCTCAATATTGCTGGCGTCTTCGTCCAGAATCTGCTGGTTTAAGTCCTCGGCTTCTTGCCATTGCTGGGCTAAGGCAGCCTTAACTGCTCTAGCAGCCAAATCCTCTAATTCAAGAACAGTTTTCATAATTCTATAACGCTCCTTGTGCTACTAATGGGTATCAACCGTCAAAATATGTACGGGAAATGATTCATAGGGGGTTCGATATATGACCCGACTGGCTGACTCAGACAATCTTTGCTATAATAAGGGCCGCCCATCCGCTTGTCAATAACAAGCTAGGTACAATCACCTTGCCATCAAAGACAACAAAGGCATCTGCTCAAATACTCAATTTTGACTTTTGAAATTTGAATTATAATAAAGTATGTCCGGTCACAGTAAATGGTCTACAATTAAACGCGCCAAGGGAGCTGCTGATGCCAAGCGAGGCCAGCAGTTTTCCAAGCTATCCAAAGCTATTACCGTAGCAGCTAAACTAGGCGGTCCAGACCCAGAAGGCAACCCACGGCTTAAGATGGCTATCGAAGCCGCTCGTGCAGCCAGCATGCCTAAAGATAATATTAATCGGGCCATCGACAAAGTTAATGGCCCAGGCGCTGAAAACATTGAAGAAATCACCTACGAAGGGTATGGTCCAGGTGGAGCAGCTTTGCTAATCGAGGCTATGACCGATAATCGTAATCGGACTATCGCCGAACTTCGCAGCATTTTTAATAAACTGGGTGGCTCTATGAGCGAAGCTGGTTCAGTTGCTTGGATGTTTACTCCGCAGGTGGTTCTGGAGGTTTCGCTAGGGGGGAGTGACGCCGATGAAGCCTCTCTGGCTGCCATAGAAGCAGGAGCCATTGACCTGGATGCCGATCCTGATAATCATGTCCTGACCGTCATTACCGACCCAGCGACCCAGTCGGCCGTAACTCAAGCCTTGCAGCCATATGGCCAGATAGAGGCGCAAATGCACATGATCGCCGCAAACTCCCTAGTTGTGGATACAGAAACCAGTCAAAAAGTCCTCAAGTTGATTGAGACCTTGGACGATCACGACGATATTCAACGCGTATACACCAACGCTACGCTACCCGAAGAGTAACGATCGACCGCAGTTCCGGTAGTCGAATACAATAGCACTCTTCGCGCCAGGCGCTACTATACAGCATCATGTCCTCATTCGACCTACGTTCCGTTAAAAGACAAAAATTTGTTATCAGCGCTATTGGCTTGAGTGCTTGTCTCGCTGCCACTATTATGTGGCCTTTAGGTGGCTGGAGTCTCATCCCTTTCCTCATCATAACGTACCTGGCTACCGTCTGGGTGCTAGACTTTGACCTTAGAGCAGAGGAGTGGGCCATTGTTCCGTTGTATGCTCTGTTACTCAGTCTAACCGCCTACTGGGGGCTGCACTGGCTTCACGTACCGTCATGGTTAGTTTGGACCAGTGTAGGTCTTTTTAGTTTGGGGTATTACGGTATAATTCTTACCCTCAACATTCTCAATGTTGCCACAGTTAGGCCGCTCCCATTAGCCCGGCAAGCCTTAACCGTCATGAGCCTAATGGGCATGGTATATGTATTCGCTTTAATTTACCTCGTGTTGTCCATGCTGCCGAATATAGGAGAGTGGATTATCTCCGTGGCGGGTATTTCTTGGATGGTAAGTTGGCCGTTATTATGGGCGGCCAAACTATCTCGCAGCAGTACCCATAGCATTGGTTGGTCGTTCTTAGTTGCCTTGCTAGCGGCTCAACTAGCCGCCATCCTAGCATTTTGGCCTGTAAGTTTTATGACTAGTCTGTGCTTAGCTGGAGGCATAAGCATGATCATTGGCCTCATTCATTACCAACAGGCCCGCCAGCTCTCAAGCGCCATGCAACAGCAGTATTTATTTATCAGTGGAATCATTATTGTCGTGTTGTACTTTGTAAGCGCCTGGACCTAAAGAGTAGGCGAGAGGCGCATAGAAAAAAGCCTATAGTAGTATAATGCATGCAGAAGCTCAAGTAGCTGCATCAGATTGAAAAACAATCAAACACTACCTGCATGCTGGGCGCAGGCGCACAACAAATAGGGTCAAAATAGCCCAATTAACCTAAACCTTGGCCCAAGAATTTGGTGTCAGACCTCAGAGAAAGGGGAGTGAGATAGGGAGACTTAGCAAGGAAGAGGGAAGACCGATAACAAAAAACTATAGGATATACATGGAAACATAGATATGGAAACTATAGCATATAAAGAGACCTATAGTAAAATAAGGTATGATCTAGTCTGATGCAGTTTTCTCCAACTACACACATGTCATAAAAAGCTACGAACCATAAACCATTAACTACCAACCATAAGTCCACACTCACCCCAGAGTAGAGCATCTCCCCGGTCTCATAAAAAATTCACCAAAATTTCAAAAAATTTCACTTGCTCAAACTAGCATCACAAAGCTGTGGGGAAAATAAAGGGAAAATTTGCTGAAAAATATGCCAAAATTAACACCAACTAACAATGATTGCTAATAAGCTATGTGGATAAGCCTTAATTCATGCATACGTAGCACAGATTTACTCAGATATCTCCGTTGCTGACCTCAAAGACAAGCGGTAATCGGTTAGCCTAAGTCAAACCAGCCAAGACAGGCCGAAAGATTCGCCAAATTCAGCAAACTTGAGCGTAAAACAAACAATACAAGTGCCATATTTAATAAAAATATGACCACATCTTCAAAGCTAAGCCCCTCTCTCGCACCTCTTCCCCGGCTGTTTCACTCCTCTTAGACGTCTCTAAAGATACATTTAAAGACGTCTAGTATTATTATTTTTCCTCTCCCCTCCTGCCATCCATGCGTTGATAGACAATTAAAATATATTTCAAATAATTTGCCAAAATTTTCCCCTTCAGCCATGCTTGCGCACAATCGTGTTGAAAATGTCTTAAAAAATGCAGCCAATTGTCTCCCCCACAGCCTCTCCCGCCTAAATGAATGCTAGATGGCTCAATATACTCAGATATAGTCGAATTTCCCTGCCTACCACTCCCCTGTCGCCCACGCTATAGATAGGGGGTAGATACTAAAAAGTAAGTATTTATTGCTGCAAAAGCAAAAAACATATACGAAGCCCTACAAGGGCCCTAGAAGCGATGGACGCGGAAAAGATGACAGTTTACCCCTTCAAAACGTTTTTTCGACAAGAGGATATGCCAGGATTGGGTATATGTAGGTTGAAGATTAAAGGTTAGAGTGCAGCTCAATTCAAAACACTTGAACCTTCAACCTTCAACCTGTACCCTTAAACCATGTCCAAGCCATTGAATGACCTTATAACCGATTTTATTGAATACAGCGAGCTAGAGAAGAACCTGTCGCAAGGCACCGTCCGCATTTATGACTTTTATTTGCGGCATTTTGCTCAGTGGCTAACTGAGAATTACGGCCCAGTCGAGCCACAGGGTTTAACCTATGAGATGGTCAAAAAATATCGCCTCCACCTAACCCGACAGGTGAGCGAAGTGACTAAGCACGAACTAAAGCGCTCCTATCAGAATTATTTTATGGTCGGACTGCGAGCTTTTTTGAGATATTTAATCTTAAAAGGCTATACCACCCTGGCGCCAGATCAGGTGGAGCTGGGTAAACAAGGGGACCGTACGGTCAAGTTTTTAGATCAGCAGCAGCTAGAACAGCTTATCGAGGCCCCAGATACGACTACTATCGAGGGAATTAGGGATAGAGCTATCTTAGAAACGTTATTTTCGACCGGCTTACGGGTGGCCGAGCTAACCTCGCTTAACCGAGATCAAATTAATCTGGAGCGCCGCGAATTTGGCGTAATTGGCAAAGGGCGCAAGGCTAGAGTAGTCTTTTTATCAGATGAAGCCATTGATTGGCTGGCCAAATATCTCCAGTTACGAAAAGATAAGCATAAACCGCTTTTTATCCGCTACAACGGCAAAAAACATAATCCGGAAGACCAAGATGGGGAAGACCTACGTCTCACTCCCCGCTCGGTGGCTCGTATGGTTGAAAAGTACGTTAAGCAACAAGCCTTATCGGTCAAAGCTACGCCGCACACACTGCGCCACTCCTTTGCTACAGATTTATTAATTAACGGCGCCGATCTACGCAGCGTCCAGGAAATGCTCGGCCATTCCAATATTGCCACCACCCAAATCTATACTCACGTCACCAATAAACACCTCAAAGACATTCACTCATCCTTCCATAGCGGCAACAAAGACCTCTCCTCTACTCAGGATGAAGAGTAGATACGAATGAGTTTATGGTTTATGGTTCGTAGTTTATAGTTGGCAGATTTGAGACGATGCTAGCACGGATACGTCCTTTTTAGATGAAAATAATCTTACTGCAATGGAACATTTGGTATAAAGAAGATCCGCAAAAGGTTGCTGAATGTATTGCTGATATCAGGCCGGACATCATGTGCCTGCAGGAAGTCGTCGCCACGTCCTTCCGCCCGTATGTAACAAGCGCAGATAGTGTGATGCAAAAACTGGGCAAACCGTATCGGGGGTACTATGTTGCTGCTCAGCAATGGATTAATCAGCAGGGCAACATCGATAGAGAGCAAGGCAATGCCATTATTAGCCGATACCCTCTCTCCTCGCCATCACATGTCGAAACGCAAACGGCCACTAGCTCTAGCGATTTTGCTAGCGAAACGCGCGCCTATAGCCAAGTTGAGCTCAATATCGGGGCTGACCAGCCGTTGTGCGTTGGCACTACTCATGCTTCGTACACTGATCGGTTTATGGCCACTCCGCAGCGCGACCTGGAAAATTATCAATAGTCAAATTATATCTACCCAAGTCTCTGATCATCTTCCTATCCTGGTTGAATTCGAAGCCTAAGGGGTATCATTTATCGTTTATCGTTGATTGAATAAACGCAATGAAAAAAGACGCCACGGTGCTGTGGCGTCTGGTAGTGAGCTCGATAGCTCTATAGTTCGTACAGGTTATGTTGCTGCAAAAACGCGTGGTATTGTCGCAGAGTCAGGCTAAAGCGTTGACGGTTAACATGATCCGACAATTCCACAAAAATGTCTTCTTCCACCACGCCTGCGTAGCGTTGAGTTTGTATAACGCTATATCTCGGCGTAGCCAGTTCTATTCGTTCTATTAAGCGCGCGCCGGGTCTTGGACAAGTCAGTCCGTGCAGGTTTGGTGCATGCTTTACTTTCACGGCCCCCCACCAGAGAGATTGAGTCAGGGTATCAACTGCCACTGCCCCATCGGGACTAGGTATCTCGATAAATGTAGCGGCATTTGTCCCTTGGCCTAAGACGGACAGTTTTTCTAGCCTGGCATTAACTACATAGCCATCGGTTAAAGTAGCTAACTGAAAAATCCGGGCCACGCGATAAGAGGTGCCCAGAGGGTCAACAAAAATTAACCCAGGTACCACTTGCACCTGACTGCGGTAAGATGCCCACGTAGCAAGTGTTGCCTCGTCTCTCTCAGTGGAGTTGGAGGGCTGGTCTGTCTGGCACATGCTTAGACCTTTCTATGAATTGCAGACGCACAAGCCTTAAACGCTTACTCGTTCGGGATTGTAGCAAATGTCAGCAGTTCTGACAAACTTTCGGAACATGGTAACTCAGAGAAGGTCGGGATGGATGTACTGATACGTGTACGTACATACGGTAATATATCTCTGTAAAGCTAATGGAGGATTACGGTCAGGATGCTTGATATGCTGAAAGATTCATCGCCCTGTGCCAGTGAGCATAGGGCTCAGAACGGGAGTAGAATGCGCTAGCCATGACGATGCTACTCATTCTAGGCATGGATTACGCTTCGGCCAGTCCAGTCTTTGGTGTATTTTCTAGGCTGGCCCAAAGGTAGCGGCAGGCGAGGGACCGATAAGGCGACCATTGTTCGGCCAGTTTAGTTATGGCTGGCAAATCCTTCTTGTCTAATCCGTACAACGCCGCCACAGCATTACGCAAGCCCATGTCGCCGATAGAAAAGACATCTGGACGTCCCAAGCTAAAAATGAGCAGCATTTCGGCGGTCCACTGCCCTACTCCGGCAATTTGGACCAGCTCGGCTATAGCCTCCTGGTCAGAAATATTTTTTAAATTAGTAAAATCAATTAATCCAGACAAAGCTGCATCGGCGGCCGATTTAACATAGCGGACTTTGGCATACGACATACCACAGGCTCGGGCTGCTTCAGTATCGAGGTCTAAAATAGCTTGAGGAGTGACCTTTTTATGGGGCAATAGCGCGTAGACGCGCGCTTCAATCACATCTGCCACTTTGACTGATAGTTGTTGGCTGATAATTGACCCAACTAAATGAGCAAAAACATCCACCTCATCCGGTTGCTTGAGCGGCGATAAGTGGTACCGATTGATTAAGTCGGCCATAACCGGGTCGGTTTGTAGATGACGTTGAGCCATAGTAAGAGTGGACATCTGATGCAGTATACAGCATTGCGCCAGTGAGAAGGGTGAAGGTTACAGGTTGAAGGTTAAAGGTGAAAGAGAAGGGTGCTAAATTATTATCCTTCACCCTTCACCCCCTCCCCCTGTTGCTAGTCTAGCCGTTTGTCGCTACAATAGTCCCATGCCCGAATCTAAAAAATCCAATCACTGGCAAGAGTTGGCTGAAGAGCGGCCAGGCGCACCAGTATTTCCTAGCTCTCACCTGACTGTCAAGCTAACTCACGGGGTTTGGTTTGGGATTGCTCTGGGGGTTGGGTTTGCTATTGGCTTCCTTATCTCCTTCCTGCTTCTCCTCGCTTTTATTGGGTTTATTATTTACTCAAAATTCCCAACATTATTCAGCTAGACGGAGGAGCACTGCGGGCATTTTGTAGCCATGTGGCCAAACCTTCCTGCATCTGAAATGACCTCTAACGTTCGTCGCCCTATCATTATTGCCTGTTTGGTTGGCTTGTTGTGCCTCGGCGTGGGGCTTAGTTATGTTGTCCTTGGCAAGGCAGTCGAAGCCGTTGGAGATGCTACCTTAGCTTCGGCACCGCTCCCAAACCTAGAGGAAACGCCAACTCAAACCACCAAAATCTACGATCGGGATAATACCTTGTTGTATGAAATAGGGTCAGTCCACCGCGAAGTTACCACCATTGATCAAGTTCCAGAGTCGGTTAAAAACGCCTTTTTGGCGGCCGAAGACAAGTCGTTCTATACCAACCCTGGGTTTTCTATAAAAAGTCTTATAAGGGCAGCTCATGTTGATGTTGGCAGCGACACCTTGACGCAAGGTGGATCAACCATCACTCAGCAGCTAGCTCAGCTAATTGTGGTAAGCAAGGATGATACTATTTGGCGCAAAGCTCGCGAATTGGTCGTCTCAATGGTTTTAACTCGTCGCTATAGCAAAGATCAGATTCTAGAGCGTTATCTAAACGAAGTGCCGGTTGGTGGCGATCTGATTGGTTTAGCTACAGCCGCCCAAACCTACTTTGGCGTACCAGTATCGCAGTTGTCTACGGCTCAAGGCGCCTATATTGCCGCCCTTATCAATGCCCCATCAACCCTAGACCCATACTACAATCTGGCTGGGCTTACCTCTCGCCAGCAGCTTGTCTTAGAGCGCATGCGCAACTTTGGCTTTTTGACTGAAGAGCAGTACCAGGAGGCTAAGGATGATACGGTGGCGTTTCTAGCCCGCAAATCTACACTACGCTATCCATTCTTCTCATTCTATATTCGGCAACTATTACAACAGCAGTTTGGGCAGGAAGTAGTCGATGAGGGGCTATATGTCCTGACCAGCCTAGACGCTACGTTGCAGGACAATGCTATTAATGTAATGCAGCAGCATGCTAAAGAAAACGCAACTAAATGGCAAGCCGATAATGCTGCTTTACTGACCGTCAATCCCCGGAATGGTCAAATATTAGCCTATGTTGGCGGACTAGACTTCGGCACCTCTCAAGTAAATATGTTAGATTCACGCCGTCAACCAGGGAGCACCATAAAGCCGTTAATTTACTACACTGCTCTAGCCAGTGGTTATTCACCCAATACGAGAGTATTAGATGCGGTTGAAGATTTTGGTGGCGGGTATCGGCCGACCGATTATGGCGGCAGAGCCAGTGGCCGGTATGTGTCGCTTAAAACAGCTCTCGCATCATCTCTTAACATTCCCGCTGTGCGCGTATTGCGCGGGGTTGGCATTCCGGCCGCAACCAAGAACCTTGCCAGCATGGGGTTCCCTATTGTCGATGATTACCACTACACGCTACCCCTAGCTTTGGGCGCTGTTGAAGTAACGCCACTCCAAATGACCCAAGCGTTTGCAACGCTGGCTAGCGGTGGTAAAGATGTTGTCGTCTCGCCGTTGCTCAAGGTAGTGGACCGGCATGGCAAAGTTTTGCTGGACAACACTAAAGAACAAGAGTCCAAGCAGATTCTGGACGCCAATGCAGTAGCAGGTATTAATGCGATAATTGGCGACCCGAAAGTTAAGCGTAGTATATATGGCGGCCAATACCTACAAGACTACACACTGCCCAATAATCGCCCGGTAGCCGCCAAAACGGGCACCTCCTCTGGGCCCAAAGACACGTGGACAATCGGCTACACGCCCAGCTACTTAACCACTGTTTGGACCGGCAATACTTCTGGCAAAAGCATGAATACTAAAGCCGACGGTATTAATGTGGCTGCGCCAATATGGCATGACTTAATGGATTATCTGACCAAGGATACACCGATCGAGCAATTCCCAGAATATCAGAATGTAACGCTCGATAGTGCCCACACCTACATCGACCGGCGGCCGAGATGATGCTTCCTACCCTCGACTATGAACACTCTCTTTGGCAGCAAGGCTATCGGTCTATTGCTGGTATTGATGAAGTCGGTCGGGGTTGCTGGGCCGGACCAGTGGTGGCAGGAGCTGCGGTCGTCAAGTCTGATTTTGCCTGGTCTAATAGTATGGCCGTCGTTAGGGATTCTAAGACTATGTCGCCATCCCAGCGACAACAAGCCTGTCAGTTTATTCATGACCAGTCGGGCATTTCTACCGCCATTGGGCAGGCCTCAGTTGTAGAAATTAACCACAACGGCATTGCCGCCGCCGCGTTTTTAGCCATGAGCCGAGCGCTAGAGCAGTTACCAATGACAGAGTATTGTCTCATCGATGGCTTTCAACATCCTAGCATTACGCTACCTCAGCAGGCCATTGTTAAAGGAGATGCTAGGTGTCTATCAATTGCCATCGCTTCGATCGTGGCTAAAGAGTTTCGCGATAATCTCATGCGGCAGCTAGCTAACCAATACCCCAATTACCACCTTGATCAACACAAAGGATATGGCACGGCGCAGCATCAGCAAGCTATCAAACAATATGGATTATCCGACATCCATCGAACCAGCTTTAAACTAAAGTTTCTGCTGTAGAATGGGGGTATGCTTAGGGATTAGCGCTTAGCGTTTAAGATTGCATCCGCGTCAACCCGCTACCCGCCCTACGCTATCCACTACTACATACTGTATACTTAACTCATGTCTGCCCTTAGTTACCTGGCTCACTTTCCTTGGTGGTGGTATGTTGATAAGTTGCAATGGTGGTGGACCTTTGCTAGTCGAACGATTATCCTGTTGGGCGATAAGGTCAATATTGTCCCCCAACTTACATCTCTCTTTAGTCCTTATCATAACGATCGTACTGCCGTTGGACGAGGATTAGGCGTCCTGTTCCGGCTGTGCTGGATTCTATTTGGTGTTACCGTCTTAGCGGTTGTAGCCGGCGCTTTGCTCTTTGCGTTTAGCCTTTGGCTAGCGGCACCCTTTGGTTTTATTATTGGCCTGTATCGCGGCGGTTGGAATGTCCTTTTGGGTGTAATCGTAACCATAGCTAGTCTAGGCTATTATTGGATAGCCTTCGTGTTGCAGCCCAAATATGACGTCCGCCAGTATCAAGCCATGGCGGCAGAGGAGCCGCTAGATTTGGAGACATTGCGGGATTTTACGGCCGGAAGTGCCCGCCGTATTTTGCGAGAGCTACCAACCACCTTCTCTACCGCCAGCCTCATGCGGACGTTAGCCGTTACTCGCCGTATGACCCAATTGTTTAAGCGAATGGAGCTGTCTGATCAGCAATTACTCAGCCGACTAACGCAGGCTTCAATAAAGCAAAGTCAGGTCATCAGTCAGCAAGCCCTCATAGATGCAGCTGTAGCCGCCAGCTTACAAAATGGGCATCGCTTTATCACCTCTACCGACCTATTCTTTGGCCTCATTGCCGTTAGCCCGGCAGTCGCCGATAGCCTAAAGGAGTTAGGCATTCATTTAGAAGACTTGCGCCGAGCCAGCGGCTGGGTAGAAGCAGAGGCTCTGGCCAAAAAGCAGTGGCGTTGGTGGCAGGACGAATACTTCCGCCGATCTGGTGGCGTTGATCGCGGTTGGACCAGTGGCTGGACGCCAACCATGAAACATTTATCGACCGATATTACAGCCCAGGTGGCGGCTGGGCAGACCCCTTATATTATTGGCCGCCAAACAGAGATTGAAGCGGTCGTGAGAATCTTGGAGCGCACAACTAAGAATAATGTTCTACTTATTGGTGAACCAGGCGTGGGCAAAAGTTCAATTGTCGACGGTATTGCTCAAGGCATTTTGCAAGCCACCACTTCTCCTGGATTGGCGGATAGTCGAGTAATTCAGCTTAACTTAGAAGCGGTCCTGGGAAGTTCGGCTAATGTGCAGGAACTTGAAAAACGCTTTAGCCAAGCGCTTAAAGAGTTGATTGCTGGAAAAACAATCCTCTTTATCGACAACATTGAGCATTTAGTGGCCCAAACCGGCGCTGGCACAATTGACGTATCTGCTGTACTACTGCCGTTTATTGAGGCTGGCCAGCTTAAGGTGATCGGCGCAACTAATCCAGCATCGTACCGTCGCGTTTTGCAGCCTAATGCCACCTTTACTAATAACTTTCAAACTGTCGAAGTTCAGGAGCCGGACACTCCAACGGCAATCGGTATTTTACAAGAGTTTACTGCTGCAATTGAAGCTCAGCAGAAAGTCACGATTAGCCTGCCTGCTATTCAGGCTGCGGTCGAGCTATCGCGACAATACATTCATGATCGTGTCCTGCCCGAGAAAGCCATTGACTTGCTCGATGAGGCCGCTGCTTATGCGGCGCACGCTAAACACTCTACGGTCTCCGCCGAGGACGTCGCCAAAGTGGTGGCCGATAAAACTGGCATACCTGTAACTCAGGTTACCGAAGATGAAGCCGAAAAGCTAACCCACCTAGAAGACCTGCTTCACCAAAGGCTAGTTGGCCAAAACACCGCTATTGACGCCGTAGCTAATGCCTTGCGGCGTTCCCGAGCCGGCTTACGCGACAGTCAGAAGCCTATGGCAGTTTTCCTATTTATTGGTCCTACAGGCACGGGTAAGACCGAGCTAGCTAAAACAATTGCCGAGAGCTACTTTGGCTCTGAAGAGTCAATGGTTCGCCTAGATATGAGCGAATATCAAGAGCCAGCCGCCATTAATAAACTAATTGGTTCACCTGGCGATCCCAACGGCGGGTATCTTACCACCGCCATTCATGAGCGACCCTTTACCGTCTTGCTTTTGGACGAGTTGGAGAAAGCTCATCCACAAATTCTAGACCTCTTTTTGCAAGTATTTGATGATGGCCGATTAACAGACTCTGCCGGACATACTGTTCAGTTTAACCAAACAATTATCATTGCCACCTCCAATGCCGGGTCGCGCTCGATCCAAGACGCCATTAGCCAAGGCTACACCACCGAACAAATGATGCCAGCCGTTAAAGAAATGCTGGCTCAACGGTATTTCCGTCCCGAGTTTCTTAATCGATTTGACGAAATAGTGCTATTTAGACAGCTAAACGTCGAAGAGTCGGTCCAAGTGGCGAAACTTATGATGGCTAAAGTAATTACACAAGTGGCTGAGAAAGACATTCAGCTAACCGTGTCAGACGATTTGATTCGCAAACTAGCCGAGGCTGGCTATGACCCGCTCTACGGCGCCCGCCCATTGCGCCACCTAATTCAAGACAAAATTGAAAACGCCTTGGCTAAGCAGCTCCTGACCAAGTCGATTAAAAAAGGTGCAACAATTGAGTTAACCACAGACAATGTCAAAGTCTAGGCGATGACCCATGTCCCCCTTTGACTAATTCTCCTGATCGGCACCTACCTGTCCCACCACAGACCACAACACGGGCTCATCGCCACCACGCCTGCTCACTTCTTACCGTTCAATCATCCTCCCCTCGGTTGACGGTTAATCTAGCTATACCGATAAGTCTTAGTGGCTGTAAATGTAGGCAATTCCGAAGAAGTTTTATAATTCTGTGATTTGCGTAAGGTCAGAAAGGAGATAAAATAAGCAGATGCAAAAAGGCACGAAAAAAGCCGCTGGTTAGCGGCATCAAGATATAAGTAGTATACAATACTCTCCCCTATTTTGTCAAATTTCTGCTCAAATCGACCTAAAATTTTATGGTTTTTGCAAGTGGTGTATACATCGGCTTAAGTAGCCGTTCGATACATACTTTTAGCGGCAAGGAATGATAAATATTTAGCTATCATAGTAATAAACTAAAATCCATCGTATTGAATGACAGCACTGAAAGTAGGAGTTTTGTAATTTGCGCAAGTACGTACACATGTACGTACATGTGTACGTACTTCAGTTGATGCTGGTAGATAGAGATGTTCAGATTGGCCGCAGTCGATTCTGCTTGAGGGCACTGGATAGCGATATGCCCGACAAAACAAACAGTATCAGAGCAAGTCGGCAGGTAATTGTTGGGGATGAGATAAAATGTCGGACCACGGTTGAGGTGTAAGTAAAGCTGGCTTAGCCAGAATACGGTCAAGACTCAGCTCAGTCGGATTAACTGTGGCTAAAGCGTCCCAGTCGAGTGGCAGCGAAACAGTGGCTATCTCAGTAGCTCGTACTGAATACGGCGAGGCCAGGGTTTTAGCTCGAGTGTTTTGTTGCCAATCGAGTAAGACTTTACCCTGGCGTCGCTCGACGTGCCACTCATTGGTAAAAATATCTGCATATTGCTCGGCCATTATCTCACTTATCCGCCTCGCAGCTTGTCGCACCTGGTCGTAGGAGTATTGCCGGACAATTGGGACAATTACCTGCAAGCTGGCTTGATCATTTAATTTGACATAATGCCTTAAATTCAACGAGCTCAAGTGTTCATGTAAGCATAAAGCTGCCTGTTGAGATCGCTCAAAGGCTTTAGTTGGATCCGGCTCAGCCGCATCAACATCAAGAACTAACCAGTCCGGATAGTTAAGTACACTCATTTCTAGCGTACCCATAGAATTGATAAAAATAGTCGGCAAGCTAGTGCCTGCAGCATCGACACGAGAGCTCCAGGGGTAGAGTTCGACCGCCGCCAGGTCAGCCAGCCAGACTAGAGTGGCTAAGTTCTGCCCTAGGATGTGCGGCCGATTGTTGCCATCGCCATCGCTACAAATCTCTACTGTTTCAACAAACTCGGGCACTTCATCAAAGTACCGCTGCAGCACGCTACTCTCCCCCACCCCATCCGGGTAACGTTTAATTGCCAAGGGGCGGTCTTTCAAAAGCGGTAAGAGGTAAGGCGACACGGACACATAGTATTCAATTAACTGCCGCTTGGTAATAATACGAGACTCGTGAACGTCTAGCAGGGTCCACAAAGGCTTGGTCAGTTCGGTCAAGCGAATAATGTGGTCATCAACGGCCACCTCTAGCTCGGCTTCTTTAGATGCCGCTAGTAGTTGTCGGATAGGCGTGGCTTGGTTTGTAGCTTCTTCGGTTGAAATATGCTTCATAGTGCTCATCTTACACTGTTTTGACTGGCAATGCCAAAGAGGCATCCAGTATATAAATGGGCAGCTATAGTAAATCTTATGGCCACAAGACAATGCCCCGGTGAGCAAAGAAACGGCCAAAATCTTCCTGGCTAATCACAACAGCGTCTTGACGACCCGGCCTACCACAAGGATCAGAGTAGGTTATGCTGTTATCCTTAGCATTATACCCCGTAACTAGGACTAAATGTCCACCTCGGGCAGGTGGCTGAGTGGCTGGCTGGTGAATAGACGGATGTACGGAAGCAATAACATAATGACTTTGGGACAGCTCCGCCTGCATCCGTTTAACGGTTAGAGGCGCCACTACCCTCCCCGTCCAACCGAATCGTTCAGCAATAAACCTACAGAATGCATCGTAATGCAATCCTTTGGGATTAATCACTCCAGACTTACTTCTGACGTATCCCCCGAATTCTTGGCACCCTTTGGCCAGAGCTATCGTCGGAATAACCTGGCCAGTGGCATGAGCTAAAATCATTTTAAAACAGGTTACGCCGCATATATGCCACACCCAGTCAGCATACTCTTGAGCTGACGCCGCGCCAGAAGTAGCCCATTTAGGATCATCGACTGCACGTAAGCGGCCGTCAAAAAATTGGTCAGTCAGATTGGCCGATTCAAACTGGCCAAAATGCGGAACGCCAGAAACTTCAACCCTGGCTGGAATAGCTCGGTAGCGCCAAGAGTCTAACAGCCGATAAGCCCACAGTCGCACTTGCCAATAGCTCGCTTTGAGGAGCGGACCTAAATAGGAGCGATAGCTTTCGGAAGGTCGGAATAGTAGTCTACCCCACACGGACATTGTTTATTCGACTACGTCTTGCACGGGCACTTGTTCTGCTTGGTCTTCGGGCAGATAGGCCAGGGCGGCCACTCTGTCGCCGGCGGCAAGTCGAATCATCTTAACCCCGCTGGTTTGGCGGCTGATGGTGGGGATATCCTTGAGTGGCTCGCGGATCACCACACCTTGCACAGAAGTTAGCAGGATGTCAGCCGTTTCATCAGCTTGGATTAAGCGCACTACCGTTAGCTTGCCGGTTTTATCACTAATCCGGAAGGTGAGGACACCGAGTCCGCCTCGGCCTTGCAATGAATATTGACCAACATAGGTTTTCTTGCCGTAACCATGTTCAGATACTACCAATAAGGCAGCTTCCTTGCCGGAGGTGTTGGCTGCCACCACATCCATACCAATACACTCATCGCCGCTAGCTAAGCGAATACCGCGCACACCCACCGTGGCTCGGCCAGTAATAGACACATCGCTTTCTTTAAAGTAGATAGCCTTACCATCTCGGGTAACCATAATAATATTATCGTCGCCAGAAGTTGGTCGGACCCAAGCTAGTTCGTCGTCGCCCAGCAGGCGAATAGCCGTCAAGCCACTCTTGCGAATATTTTTGTACTCGGTCAAGGCCGTCTTTTTAACCGTGCCTCGCAACGTCGCCATAAACAAGTATTTTGGCGCCGGCGTCTGAGCCGCGTCATCACCGGCTTCCAGAATCTTACCTTCTTGGGTTTGAGTCAGGACAGCTGTGACTTTTTCACCTGGTTCAATTTGGATGAGGTTAACAATGGCTTGCCCTTTAGCCTGTCGAGAGCTCTCTGGGATCTCGAATACTTTTAGACTAAATACGCGACCCTTATTGGTAAAGAACAGAATATCGTCATGTGTCCGACAAACTTGAATATGAGAAATAACATCCTCTTCCTTCAGTTTTATGCCCGCTACTCCCCTACCGCCGCGGTTTTGCGATTTATAGGTAGCTGGCGGCAAGCGCTTAATGTAACCACTCTTGGTCAGAGTTACTAACACTTCTTCGTCGGCCACCAGGTCAGCATCCGAAAGCTCGCCAACCTTACCCTTAATTACTTTAGTCTTACGCTCGTCAATGTACTTTTCTTTCAAGGCGATGAGCTCATCCTTAACAATCTGCAAGACTTTTTCCGGGCTGGCCAAAATGCCTTCTAGCTCAGCAATGAGTGCTAGGGTAGCCTTGAGCTCGTCTTCAATCTTTTGTCGCTCCAAGGCGGCTAAGCGGCGCAACTGTAGGTCAAGTACGGCCACTGCTTGTACTTCGGTCATACCAAACTTGGACATTAATTGTTGCTTGGCATCTTCCTGACTGGAGCTTTGACGAATGGTGGTAATGACCTCGTCCAAGTGGTCGAGGGCAATCTTGAGTCCCTCAAGAATATGAGCGCGACGGCGAGCGGCCGCCAAATCAAATTCGGTCCGGCGAATCACCACTGACTGACGGTGCTTAATGTATTCTTCTAAAGCGGTCTTTAGGGTTAAAACCTGTGGCTGTCCGTCAACCAACGCAATCATATTAGCACTGTAGGCCATCTGCATGGGCGTGTACTTGTACAGCTTATTCAAAACACTTTGTGGGTTAGCCGAAGCTTTTAGCTCAATCATAATCCGCATACCTTCGCGGTCGGACTCGTCGCGCAAGTCGGAGATGCCGTCAATTTTTTTGTCTTTAACCAAGTCAGCAATTTTGGCCACCAATAGAGCCTTATTCTGCTGATAAGGAATCGCTGTAACAATAATGGCAAACCGACCGTTCTTAGCCTCTTCGATAGTGGCAATAGCCCGCATAATAATCCGCCCCTTACCCGTGGCATAGGCCGATTTAATCTCGCTTTGGTCATAGATTATCCCGCCGGTCGGGAAGTCTGGCCCTTGAATAAACTGCATCAGTTCATCAACGGTCACATCCGATGTAAACTGAGCCCTAGCTTTGGTAATCTCTACCCCACCCGTCTCGCTATTTTCTTCTGTGTCCACAATCATGTCCGCGCTAGTACTAGCGCGATCTAGCAATTCTTCGACTGAATCATCTTGATCTTGGGAAGCGGGCGCCTCTGGTCGGCCGTGGTCAATGGTATACGTTAACGCATCAACTACCTCACCCAGGTTATGCGGCGGAATTTTGGTGGCCATACCTACGGCAATGCCGTCAGAGCCATTGAGGAGCAAGTTTGGCAACGCGCTCGGCAAATACAGCGGCTCTTGGTGCTCGCCGTCGTAGTTAGGCATAAAATCTACCGTCTGCTTATTAATGTCTTGCAGCATTTCTTCAGCAATCTCGCGCATGCGGCATTCGGTATATCGCATGGCCGCTGGGCTGTCGCCGTCGATTGAGCCAAAGTTGCCTTGGCCATCCACTAACATATAGCGCATGTTAAAGTCCTGCGCCAACCGAACCAGGGTGTCATAAATAGCCATGTCTCCATGCGGGTGATATTTTTTCATTACCTCGCCAACTACACCGGCACACTTGGAATATTTATGATCATGGGTCAAGCCCAGATCCTTAAACATGGCATACAAAATTCGCCGATGAACGGGCTTAAGTCCGTCGCGCACATCTGGCAAGGAACGGCCCACAATAACGCTCATCGCGTAATCGAGATAGGCCTTCTTCATTTCCTCGCTAATATGCGCCTCGACAATTCGTCCGGCGTTATTAATCATGTGGTCTTGGTTGTTAGTTGCTTCTTCTGACATAGTGGTTAGTTTTTAGGTTATGGTTTGCGGTTTACAGTTCGTAGTTTATGGTTTATGGTCATTAGCTATTGGTAATTTCGGCTATTCGTAGCAACTAAAAACTATAAACTAAAAACCATAAACCAATCATCATTCGTATTACAGATCCAGCTCCGCTGCTTGGGCATTAGCCATAATAAATCGTTTCCGTGGCGGCACTTCATCTCCCATTAGCATCGTAAAGGTTTCGTCGGCGAGGGCTGCGTCATTAATAGTGACTTGCTTAAGGTAGCGCTGGTCCGGATCCATGGTGGTCTCCCAGAGTTGTTGTGGCGTCATTTCGCCCAAGCCCTTATAACGTTGAATAGAAAACTTTGTCACGCCTTGCTTCTTTAACTCTTCTACCTTAGCGTCGCGTTCTGCATCCGAATAGACCCAGTGCTTATCCTTGCCAGCCTGAATCTTGAACAGCGGCGGCATTGCAACATAAATATACCCGGCCTCCAACAATGGTCGCAGTTGGCGGAAGAAGAAGGTCAGATACAACGTCTTAATATGTCCACCATCCACATCGGCGTCGGCCATAATAATAATCCGATGATAACGAGTCTTGGTTATGTCAAAAATATCGCCAATGCCACAGCCCAGGGCAATGAGTAAATCTTTGAGTCGATCATTGTTAACTACCTTATCCAGACGGCTTTTCTCACTATTAATAGGTTTACCGAACAGCGGCAAAATAGCCTGGAACTTACGGTCTCTGGCCTGTTTGGCCGAGCCACCAGCTGAGTCACCCTCAACAATATAAATCTCGCTCTTGGCCGGGTCTTTTTCCGAGCAGTCGGCCAATTTGCCTGGTAGCGTGCCGCCCTCTAGAGCTCCTTTGCGCAGCACCGCATCCTTGGCCGCTCGGGCCGCCAAGCGGGCTTTAGCCGCCAAGACTACCTTTTCCATAATTTTTTTAGCTTCAGCAGGATGCTCTTCAAAGAAAGTATCTAGGCCAGCTTTGGTGACCGAGTTAACAATCGGCTGAACCTCAGCATTACCTAACTTTTCTTTAGTCTGAGACTCAAATTGTAAGTTCTCACTATCCAGCTTAACGGCAATCACGGCTGTCAGCCCTTCGCGCATATCCTCGCCAATTAGGTTATCTTCGTTATCTTTTAAGAAGCCGGATTTGCGGGCATAGTCGTTAACTGACCGAGTTAACGCAGTTCGGAAGCCAGTTAAGTGGGTTCCACCGTCAACTGTATTAATAACGTTAGCAAAACTCTCAACGTTATCGGTAAAACCATCGTTGTACTGAACAGCAATTTCTACCCCAATATCATCGACCTCTTTGCTAATGTAGATGGGTGTTGGGTTAACAATAGCCTTGTTTTTATTTAAATGCTTAACCAGAGACTTGATACCGCCTTCAAAGTAAAAGTGACTCTCCTTGTCATGACGCAAATCATACAGGTGGAAGGCCATCTCTGACACCAAGAAGGCTCGCTCGCGCAACTTGGTTTCCAATGTCTTAAAATCACTCGTCACATCGTGGAAAACGTTAGCGTCCGGAATAAAGCTAGACTTAGTACCATTCTTAATTGAGCTCCAAATCTTGTTGACCAAGGTGTCTTCGGTGCTAGCTGGGACAATGGCCACATCGGCCTTAGGGGTGCCAGTAGCGTACTCCTGCATGTAAATCTTATCGTCATGCCGGACCATAACTTGCATATACGAAGACAGCGCGTTTACCACCGAGGCTCCTACCCCGTGCAAACCACCAGACACTTTATAGCCGCCACCACCAAACTTTCCGCCAGCGTGCAGGACGGTCATAATCACTTCCAGGGCACTCTTGCCCATCTTAGGGTGGATATCGACCGGAATACCACGACCATCATCAATAATGGTCATGCGGTTATCTTCTTCTAAAAAGACATAGACGTTTTTGGCATAACCAGCCAAACCTTCGTCGACTGCGTTATCAATAATTTCGACTGCTAGGTGGTGAAAACCCCTGGCATCGGTTGAGCCAATATACATACCCGGTCTCTTGCGGACCGGCTCCAGCCCCTCTAGGACCTGGATTTGCGAGGCGTCATAAGTTGTCGGATTTGCTGAATCAGAAGTAGCCATAGGTTAAGTAAGTAAAGTCAGATTAAATCTTATCACATGCGTAAAGCAAGCAATAAACACAAGCCGTTTTGGGGACAGTCAAAACAAGGGAATATCTGGGATAGTTTCGGGTATATTTCGCTTAAGAGTATTGTACCACAACCTAGGTCTCCCGTCCACTCTTCGGTAACGAAATGAGCGTCTCCCCCATTGCCTCTGGCGCTTAAACTTTCCGATTAGGTATCAGCTACTTGGCTATTAGTTTTTTCGTTATTCGTCTATTCGTTATTCGTTCCCGTAACTCGCACTTCAAACTTCTACCTTCCCCCTCCTGTCATTCTCGACCCGATCGAGAATCCCTATGCCCGATGTACATACACGTGTACGTACACGTGTATGTACATTGACTTGTTCAAAAGCAAGGTGCGATTTACCCCGATTAAATCGGGGTTTACGATATACGATTAACGATTAGCGATTAACGATTAGCGATTAGCCATCAATCAACTATGTCTCAATAGCCAATAACACTTCGTCAAAGACGAGCCTGGGGTTGCTATTTGCCTCTAAATCGCGGAGCGACCTATCTAGTAGGCTGGCCCTAGCTATAACCTGCTCCAAAGTGTCATCTTCCGCGGTGGATAACGACTGATGAAGTTGCCGTTGCCACGCTCGCAGTACAGTCTTCATGTCCTGCTTAGCTTTGAGCCACTCCTCGACGGTTTGCCAGCGCGCTAAAGCAGGTTGAGCGGCAAAGTCTGACCAACTCAGGGGAACTTCTGCCTCGGTTGGCGGTCGTCGCTCTAGTCCCCACTCGGCTAGTTGATCCTGTGATAGCTCGTCTACTCGATACACGGCGCAACGTGACCGGATAGTCGGCAGCAGACTTCCAGCCGTGTCGACCGTCAATATGAGGGTTGTTTGTTCAGTTGGTTCCTCGAGCGTCTTAAGCAGGGTGTTGGCAGCAGCCAAACTCAGATGTTGTGCTTGGCAGATAATGGCCCGTTTGGCTCCCGTGGCAAAGCCAAATTGCCCAGCCCAGGCGACCAATGAACGGATTTGATCGACGCTAATCTCCTTTTTATCCTCCGGCACCTCAACGACCAGCGTGTTGCTGTCTGGCTTGGCCGCTAAAATCGCCTCTGGATCAATTAAAATTATACTCTGCAACATTTGACACAATCCTCCGAATAATCCTATTATATCCTTAAATAACGTACAAAGAACGAATAATGAAACAAGTCAATCCGCGAAGTTAGAAGATTCTATTTTCTATTTTCTAGATTCCAGACACTAGCCTTATGCCCGAAGTTGCTGCCAACACCATTGAAGATATTCTCGCTGCCCAAGGGGTCTTGACCGCTGACCAGGTCTCTCAAGTTAAGGTTGAGCAGATTAACACTGGTAAGCAGGTAAGAGAAATTCTCTTATCCAAAGGCTGGGCTAGCGAAAAAGATATCCTTGGCGCACAAGCCAAGATCCTCAATATTCCCTACGTTACTCTAAAAGGACAGGCTATTAGTGTAGAAGTCTTGTCAAAAATCCCCGAAGCAGTAGCCAAGCACTACGTGCTCATGCCTTTTGGTATTGATAACGGCCAAATCCAGGTAGCCATGTCGGATCCATTGGATTTGCAGGTTATTGAATTCCTCGAAACCAAGAGTGGTATGCGAGTCAAGCCATTTGTGGCCCCGGCGGAAGAAATTCAGGCCGCTATCGAAACCAGCTATGCCCAGTCAATCGATAAAGACGTCCGTGCCGCTTTGCGCGAGGCTCAGACGGAGACGACCAAGATTGAGGAATCAATTAAAGACATTAGCAAAATTGACGAAGCTATCCGCGACGCTCCAGTGGCCCGCATTGTCTCGACTATGCTCGAATACGCTGCCAAATCGCGCGCCTCTGACGTGCACATTGAACCTGGCGTAGAAAACACTCGGGTCCGCTATCGTATTGACGGTGTGTTGCAGGAACGATTGGTGCTTCCCAATAAAGTCCACGACTCGGTTGTCTCTCGCATTAAGATTTTGTCCAATATGAAAATTGATGAAAAGCGCGTCCCGCAAGATGGTCGTTTTCAAATTCAGGTCGGCGAGCAACAAATTGACCTGCGTGTCTCGACTTTGCCCACCGCTAAGGGCGAAAAGGTGGTTATGCGACTATTGCGTAAAGATGCCAGTGTGCCAACCTTTGCAGAACTCGGCATTAGAGGTAATGCCCTAAAAACGTTCGAAACCGCTCTAGCTAAAACGGCTGGTATTATTTTGGTAACCGGACCAACTGGGTCTGGTAAAACGACCACGCTACGAACATCTCTTACCAAGCTTAACTCGGTCAAGGTCAATATAATCACCCTCGAAGATCCAGTCGAATATGAAGTAGCCGGTGTTAATCAGGTTCAAATCAACCCCGCCGCTGGCCTCACCTTCGCTTCAGGATTGCGTTCTATCTTGCGACAAGACCCTAACGTTATAATGGTTGGTGAGATTCGTGACGGTGAAACTATGGAATTGGCTATCCAAGCCTCCTTAACCGGTCACTTGGTCCTCTCTACTCTGCACACCAACTCAGCTGCTGGCTCTCTGCCTCGCTTGCTAGATATGGGTGCCGAACCGTTCTTGGTAGCCTCATCGGTAAATGTCATTATGGCCCAGCGACTAGTTCGTCAGCTCTGCCCTAAGTGCCGTGTCCCCACCCCCATCACCCCTGAGATTGAGCAGCAGATAAAAGAGATTCTTGGCCCGCTTATGCCAAAAGAGGCCGCCTCTAAGCAGCCAGTAGTGTATATGCCAAAAGGGTGTTCCGAATGTAATAACCTGGGGTATCAAGGCCGAGCGGGTATTTATGAAGTGCTGGAAGTAACCGACAAGATTGGCCGCTTAATATTGCAACACGAGTCAGCTGACAAAATTCAGGCCGAAGCCGTTGCGGCTGGCATGATTACGATGAAACAAGACGGTATGCTTAAGGTACTAGAGGGGCTGACAACCTTTGAAGAAGTGCTCCGAGTCATCGCTTAGTGACAAATAAGTAGCGTCCAAATTACGAATGTATATTCGAATCCACAAACAACGAATGCTACGAATAGCTTTGTCGAAACCCGACACCCAGTTAAACCAAGTCACCAAGTAGCTCTTGTCCGCCTCTGGCGGAAAGTAACCAATAACGGCTGCCTCAGCAGCTGAGGGCTTGCAATCGCTTGCTTGATACGTAATACTGGAAATACAAGTATTTAACTATGCCGACCACAGCTACTCCCACAATTCAACAGTTGCTCGAAGAGGTAATTCGCCGTAAGGCATCCGACCTGCACTTAACGGTTGGCGCTCTCCCAATGGTCAGAATTGATGGATCGTTGGTGGCTATCGAGGGGCTAAATCCGTTAACGGCCAAAGATTTGGAAGACCTATCGTTTTCTCTCACCAGTGACGAACAAAAAGATATTCTCATCTCCAACAAAGAGGTTGACTTCTCTTTTGCTCTTGGTGAAGTGGCTCGTTTCCGCGTCAATATTTACCATCAAAAAGGCTATTTGGGAGCCGCCCTGCGACTCATTCCTACCACTATCCGTACCTTAGAGGAGTTAGGCTTACCCCAAGCGGTGCAGCGCCTCACTACTCTTCCCCAGGGGTTTGTGCTAGTGACGGGCCCGACCGGGCACGGTAAGTCGACCACGTTGGCTGCCATGATTAATCAGATAAACGAAACGCGCGCCGCCCACATTATTACCGTTGAAGATCCAATCGAGTATGTTTACCCGCATCGCCGCTCACTCATTACTCAGCGCGAGCTTCATCTAGATACGCATTCGTGGGACATTGCCCTACGCTCTGTTTTGCGTGAAGATCCTGACGTAGTACTGGTTGGCGAAATGCGTGACTATGAAACAATTTCTGCGGCGCTAACCATTGCTGAAACTGGCCACTTAGTATTTGCCACACTTCACACCAACTCAGCCGCTCAGACCGTCGACCGTGTTATCGATGTTTTCCCAGAGCATCAGCAAGCCCAAGTCCGAGCGCAGTTAGCCGGCTCGTTAGAGGGTATTGTCTCTCAGCGGCTCATCCCAGCATTAGGTGGTGGGCGGGTAGCGGCGACAGAAATTTTGGCCATCAACTCTGGTATTCGATCAGTTATTCGCGAAGGCAAGACTCATCAAATCGATAACTTAATGATGACTGGTGGCGACCAGGGCATGGTAAGCCTTGAGCGATCACTGGCCACACTTATTCAAGCCGGCAAAATATCATTAGAAGAAGCTAAGCAGCACACTCTGCGAGCTGGCGAGCTGGATCGCATTCTACGCAATCAACCTGCTCAGCCTCAGACGCCAACTGCATAAGGGGCAGTACACAAAATTATGCTTACATATCGTTATACCGCACTCAGTGAAACCGGCGCCGCTTCATCGGGTCTTATCGAGGCTGCCGATGAGCACCAAGCTGCCGATATTCTGCGGAATCGCAAACTGTTAATTACTTCTCTGGAGCTCAAGCGCCAAACAGACATAATGGGCATGCTGGGCGCTAATAAGGTGTCCGGTAAGGTGCTGTCAACCACAACACGACAGTTGGCCACAATGGTAAATGCCGGCTTACCTCTAACCCAGGCTTTGGAAGTGTTAGCCGCTCAGCTAAAGCCTGGCTTTTTCAAAAAAACCCTTGAAGAAATAGTTCGGGATATTGATGGTGGCTTGTCATTCTCTCGCTCGCTGGAAAAGTATCCGCAAATCTTCCCTCGTTTGTATATCAGCTTAATTAAGGCCGGTGAAGCATCGGGTAATCTAGATAAAATTTTAGTTAAGCTGGCTGATTCCTTAGAAAGCCAGGCCGAATTCAGAGCCAAGGTTAAAGGTGCCCTAATTTACCCAATTATCATTTTGATTGCCATGGCCGGTGTTATGGCCGTTATGATGGTCTTTGTTATTCCGCAAATGAAGCAGGTTTATGAGAGTTTGGATGTTGATCTACCCCTAAGCACCCTCATTTTAGTTGGCATTTCAAATCTATTTACCAGCCAGTGGTACATTATGATTCTACTTATTGTAGGAGTAATTGCGGCCTATCGCTGGTTTGCCTCTACGCTTAAGGGTAAGTATGTCATTTCTGACACATTTGCTAAAGTGCCGATTTTTGGCAAATTAAATCACTTAGTCCAGCTAACGCAATTTATTGACACGCTGGCGCTTCTAATTAGCTCTGGTGTGCCAATTCTTGATGCTCTGGATATTTCTAAAGAGACGTTAACCAATATTCGTTTCCAGGAGGCTGCCGCCAGCATTGCTCAATCGGTCGAAAAAGGGGCGGCACTAGCGACGGCCTTTGAACGCCAGCCTATCTTCCCCCGACTAGTTAACCAAATGACCTCGATTGGCGAAAAGACGGGTAAGCTGGACGAGGTCTTGCTTAAAGTTGGCCACACCTTTGAAGAGGAAACGAATAACACTGTGAAAAACTTATCAACCGCCCTAGAGCCAATTATTATGATTGTGCTGGGTGTTTGTGTCGGTTTCTTAATCTTCGCCTTACTCTTGCCTATCTATGGCGTACTGGGAAGTATTGGATAATGCTTGCCCGATTCCATTGGGTGCAGTATAGTAAAAGATAATACTATTATTACCTACTCACCACACGCTACCCACCACTAACCACCTATGCCCTGCCCTGCATTTTTCTCTCTTACTTATCTAAAACACCAGCAAAGATGTCCATCCGGATACATCTTTGCTTTTGTGAAGGGAGGTGAAACCCATGTATAAATCAATTCAAAAAGGTTTCACCCTTATCGAATTATTGGTCGTTATCGCCATTATCGGTATTTTGGCCGCTGTTGTTTTGGTCGCCATTAACCCAGCCGAGCGTATAAACGAGGCCAACGATTCTAAGGTAAAGAGTGATCTTGGTCAGGTAGCAACTGCTGTTGAAACTTGTTACACCTCAACAGGTGGTGGTACAACGTATGCAACATCTTGCCAATCTATTGGTGACTCAACGTCAGGTCTCGTTGGTGGAGGGTTCCTCAAGCAAGCTCCTGGATCGACCATCACCCCAATCGTAGTTTCGTCTGGCGCTGACTTGATCTACTACGGCACCTTGGCCTCTCAGAGCGCTAAAGCCGCGTTCTCGACTAAATGTTCTGGCGATGTGTACATTGCGTATTACACCAGCTTAGGGCAAACTTGGTACAAGTGTGGGGCAGCTCCAGCTGCGGCTGATGCTCCTACGGAAGGTACAACTTTCCATCTTCCTAAGTAAAAG
Organism: uncultured Candidatus Saccharibacteria bacterium; assembly: GCA_964536215.1. Taxonomy (GTDB): domain Bacteria; phylum Patescibacteriota; class CAZHWT01; order CAZHWT01; family CAZHWT01; genus CAZHWT01. The sequence goes on along the minus strand of CAZHWT010000001.1, from coordinate 39,837 downwards.
ACTTAGCAGTCCTTTACCTTAAAGAAGGCGCCTTCGGGCGCTTTCTTTTTTAGTGCCTGCCTGGTAGGCTATTTATAGAAAATAGAAAATAGAAAATAGAAAATAGAAAATTGTAGGTACATATACGTGTACGTACGTATCAGTTTTTATCTCTGTAAAGTAGCAAAAACATTAATCGCAGTACTCTGAGCACTATATGCTTCTTATCCTCATCGCTACCATAATTTTTGTTGCTATTCTTGGAGCTATGATTGGTAGTTTCTTAACTGCTTGGATTTGGCGAGTCTATAATGACCGCTCCATGCTAGAGAAACACTCTGTCTGCCCTCATTGTCAGCATACCCTCTCTCCTCTCGACCTTATTCCGGTTATTTCCTACCTTCTCTTAGGCGGCCGCTGCCGGTATTGTCATAAAAAAATCTCACCTCAATATATAGCTATCGAGCTAACAACTGCCTTTAGTTTTGTGACTAGCTTTGTGTATATGTATGGACTAGACGCTACACGCTACACGCTAGACGCTTGGCAAATCGCCACACTAGTATTCGTTTGGGTTATGACTGCGTTACTCATCGCTCTGTTCGTCTACGACCTTCGCTGGGGCTATTTGCCTGATATCTGGACCCTAGGTGGTGCAGCTTTAACTTTAGTCATGGCGATACTAGCCGCAATCTTACAACAACCCCTTACATGGCAACCCTTAGCCAGCCTGGACTCACCTACTCACCTACTCACCTACTCGCCTACTTTGGTCAGCGGACTATCCGCCGCGCTATTCTTCCTAATCATCGTCTGGGGGTCGGAAAAAATCCTCCACAAACCAGGCATGGGGCTGGGAGATGTCAAGTTAGCACTTTTAATGGGCCTCTTTCTGGGATATCCGGCTATTATTGTAGCTATTTATCTTGCCTTTATTTTGGGCGCCGTGCTATCATTGCTTCTGTTAGCAGCCAAGCAAAAAACATTCGGCCAGACAATCCCCTTTGGCCCCTTTTTGGTCGTCGGCACACTGCTTTCGCTCTGGTTAACGCCCATAATTGCAACCTGGTATCAACAGCTATTGCTATGAAAATTCTAACTGCCCATCAATTGAATGTCAGGATACGGATACAAAAGCATCAGAAGCAAACTGCGTCGATCGTAGCAATCGCCAAGCTTCATCGTTCAAGCAAGCCAGATCGTTGCTCGACTTCGCCCCCGGCTGGGTTTACGCTGCTTGAGTTATTGGTGGCTATTGCCATTATGGGCATCGTAGCTGCCATAGCTATTCCTAGTCTCTTTGGCATCTATCAACACCAGCAATTGTCCAATGCTGCCAATCAAATGGCTAGCGACATAAAAACAGCCAGAGCTAGAGCCCTCTCAAACTATCAAGACCAAGCTGATGCCAGTAAAAACCCAGATGAATTATCCAGTGACTGTGACGGTGACACTACCTATATCAATGACTACGCCTTTAGCCTCATTAGCACTGGCGACCCCTATGCGTATACTGGCTACCAGGTTGTTCCCGAGTGGCGCGCCACCGCCGCTGATGGCGTTACGGCCTGCAAAACCAATCCTACTCCAGATCCAATTATTACTAGAGATTTTAACTCCTCAATTAAAATTATGAAGGCAGATGGTGAAGACAGCTCATACACTGGCTTTAAAGTAGCAGAAGAAGGTATTACGTACGATACAGTAACGGGTCGGACCAATCTTCCAAGTGCTGGACATACCATTTTAAAATTTCAATCAAAGGCTTTTTGGACCACTATTTACCAATGCTTATATATATCTCGAACCACCCTGAGAGTCCAGGCCTGTTAGTATATGAAGCAATTACACTTAACGTCCACGTCACGTACTTCTAGCCAGCAAGGATTATCCTTGCTAGAGGTTGTCTTAGCCATTGCTATTGTGAGTATTGCTATTGTGGCATTAGTTGTAGTCACAAATGCCTCACTCAACGCGGTTAATGAGTCGCGCAATCAGGCTATTGCCGACCAATACTCTCGCCAGGCTATCGAAACATTGCGAGTAATTCGCGACAAGAATACCTGGAATAAGTTGCTGGAGTCGTCTAATGCGTCGCCGACCGTGCTGCAGGTAGATACATATCGGCATTATGTCTTAAATGACGCTTCTGGCGACCCAACGCTAGAATATAAAGGCAACCTGTCAGCCTCAGATGCTGGAAAAGACCGCTGCAGCCAAATTCGTAGCAGTAGCGCTTACAAAATCCCAGATTCGTCAAATTTTTACCGCGAAATTGTCATGCACCGACTAGCGGATGGCACCAAAGTTGAGGCTTCAGCCGTGATTTGCTATGGCACAAGTGCTGCTCCGCGACGACTCATCAACCAAACTATACTCTCTGATTGGCAATAACATGAATAAAAAACACTCAACCTCTGGCTTTACCCTCATCGAAATCCTTGTCTCCGTGGCCCTATTGGGTATTATGTCTGGAATTGGCATCTCTCTTTACGCCATTATTAACGGAGCGGTGGTAAAGGCCAACACTATTAATAGACTACAATCCGAAGGGTCGGCTGTGTTTGAGCGGCTGGAGCGCAGTGTTCGCAGCGCTATTGTGGTCGAAAATACTAATTGTAAGGAAGCTAACGATGCTTGTCTGCATTTAACTATTCCGACCGATTCGATTGAATATAACTCTAATGGTGGGTGTCAGCTCGTTGACTATTATTACAATAAGCCCGATGGCGGTAACGGCAAACTTTGGGTTCAGTCGTATCGAAATGACGGTACTTCCTGCGGCGATAAGCATGAACTGTTTACCTCGGACGGGCCTGGCAGTATTAGCGTTGAGGCCATTTCTGGCACGCCCATGTTCGACGTTGTCGAGTCCAAGGTTTCACCCGACCATGTGACCGTCTCTCTCAATCTCTTTGACGGCTGGAGTGCGGACGCACAGCAGCGAGCTAAGCGGATTAAAGTACCGTTTATTACCAGCATTTCATTGCGCAGCTACACCAGGTAATCTGCTCCACGTTTGACAATGCCTTTAGCAGGCATGCATAATCATACTACTATGTCACGTCAGTCATCTTCCTCCGGACAGATCTTGGTTCTCGTATTACTGGTTGTTCTGGTGGGAATGAGTATTGGCCTGTCTGTTGCTTCGCGCACACTCTCCAACCTCCGTGATACTACCCACCTTAACCAATCCAACCGGGCTTTTAGCGCTGCTGAGGCGGGCATTGAGGTGGCTCTAGGCAAGCTAAATGTAGATCCAGCCGCCTGCCAAACTACAGAAGGTTGTTTTGTTGATAGTGATAACAATAAATTGCAAATTGACGGTGTAGATTCTGTCAAAGTTACGGCTAAAATTATTGGTGGCACCACAGACGCCTTTGGCCTCCAAGATGTTAAGCGCGATGACGTCATTCAAGTTAGCCTAGAAAGCCAAGATGCAGACGGCAATACAGTCAAGTACGCTGGCAATAAACTAGATATTTTCTGGGATACTCTTGATAGTGGTGGGGCATGCGACAATAGCGGGCAACATACCGCGGCCATTGTTGTGAGTATTATTTATACCGATTCAAGCGGCAAATATGGTATGGATAAACAGGCTTATGATAAATGTACCAATGCTGGCCGTCAAAATGGATTCGACAACAGTGGCATAGATAACCCACCCGTGTATCCACACGGCACTTATTTGGTTACTCAGGATGGTAGCCATCGGGGTAACTATAAGTTTAAGAAGACCATCAACTTACCAACTGGCGTCAACCTAAAGCTGGCCCGTATTCGCCTTATGTACGGCGATGATACCGAGCAAATTGCCATTCAGCCAGTTGGCGGCCACGTTCTCCCTCCGCAGGGTCAAGAGATTACCTCGACAGCCGTAGCTGGAGAAAACCAGCGGACCGTCAAAGTTGTTCGCTCCAATGCTACTCTGCCAGCCATTTTTGATTACGCCTTGTTTAACGGCTCCACTAACCCACTGACTAAGTAGTCTGACAAGAATGGTAGGCTTGGCTGCAGCTATACCTATGATTCGCCTGTTTATTTTTACTGTTATTATTGGCGCAGCAGCCGCAATTGCGCCACATCAGGTTGCAGCGGCTGGAGAGAAAACGCCGCCCGCTACCACCCTACTCCGCCTGGACGGAACCGTCGGCAACAATGATTGGTATACCTCCACGGTTGACGTGAGTTTGCAAGCTAAAGACTTGGAAAGTGGCGTAGCTTCGACCACCTATCAAATCGACTCACTCTCCCCTATTACGAGAAAAATAACCGGGACCACTAATTCCATCCTCAATCCTTCATTCGAAAACGGCAACTTTTTTGGCATCACCAACTGGGATAGGGTTGACAGTGGCTTTGGATTTCTTTACCAAACAAGTACCCCATCAAAATATGATTATGGCTCAGCCGCCGTTCTCTCCATTCTTTCACAATACCAATACTGGACCAACGTTAATTACGCCAGCCAGGTGCAAGCTGGAAAAACGTATACTGCCAGCAGTTGGGTAAAAACATTAAACATCGGTAGTCCGGGTGCCTGGATGGAGGTTTGGGCGGCCGATAGCTCTAGCAGTTTGCCCGATATCTTGGTCCAAGCTAGTGAAAAAGTTGTAGGAGACTGGGATTGGCGACTACTCAATGTTGAGTTTACTGTCCCCAGTGGGTATGACCAGATTTATTTAAAATTAGGCGACAAAGCCGGATTGGGTATCGCTTTCTTTGACGGCGCCAGTTTAAATGCGAGTAACGGCAATGTCACCCAGTTTTCCTTAGTTGATAACGGCGTTCATTCATTTAACTATTATTCTGAGGACAATGCTGGTAACGTTGAGCCTCAGCATACGTACGGTCCGGTCAAGATTGATACCGTTGCCCCCCAAGATTGGCGCAACTTTGACTACAGCACTAGCGGCAACAATCACTCGTACGCAATGTGGGTAAGCGTCAGAGACGTTACTTCGGGCATTGATCCAACCACCGCCCAATTTCAATCCTTTGATAAGGACGGATGCGACTGCTGGTCTAGTTGGCAAAATGTTTCATCGGTAACGAGGTTGGACAACGGCCAACCTGCACCGGCTGGATATACCGGGTATGTCAAAGTAACTATTAACTCATACGACTTCGGCAATAGCGCCAAAGCTACTCGGCCAGAAGTGCACTTTCGCATCAACGACGTGGCCGGTTCCGAAAGCAAAAGTCCTGATTATGCAATTTTTGGTGCTTGGGTTCGCTTAACCGGCGGCGACGTTTATTCGGCCGGCTCCATAAGTATTCCCGGCCTTGTTCCAGATGGTCAATATAGCGCCGATGGCGTCGTGGCTACGGGCAGTGGCGACTCTATTAGTGGCCTTGTTTCGCCCCAAGCCTGGTACATTACCCGTTATCCTGCCCCCATGGCGCCAATTAGCGGGCTTAAAACCTACATTCCTCAGCTTGACAAACTGCAGCGCAAAGCTCAACCATTGACCGCTGGTCGCCTGCCGAGTAGTAGCGGTATTTATGGCTTTGACGGTAAGTTTACCATTGACTCCAATACCCTTACGGCTGGCTTCCAGGCCGGTGTCTACAACGCTGTTATTATTATTAACGGCGATTTAGCTATTAATAGTAGATTTGCACTCAACCCTCAAACTGCCGTTGTATTCCTAGTTACTGGCGATGTTATCTACCAGCCTTCAGTAGAATTTTCCGCCGGTATCATTATCGCTGCTAAAACCATTAACACCGGCGCCTCTAGCACCGTCCTCACTCACACTGGCGCGTTAATTGGGTTAGGAGGGGTAAGTTTAGGTCGCGACTTGGGTCGCAAGGGTAATCCAAATAACAGTACTACCCCGGCCGAGGTAATTTCGTTCCCATCACAATATCTAGCTAATCAGGGATTAGCCCGACTCCTAAACGGCGGCGGCGGAACAGATTTCCACTGGCAGGAGCAGTGGTAAATCTAACACAGTATCGCTCTAGCTGTAGTGAGACCTGAGGTCTATTGATAAAAGTGATCTAGGGGTAGCGCTCTACTCTTTGGCATAGAGATATAGAGCAGTAAATTCTTTACTTAACTGCACGGCTTCCATTAACGCCTGTCGCGCTTTGGTCGGATTAGTTGATTCAAGTTGATTAATCTTGGCCTTGTAGGCGGCCAACACTCCCACATATGGTTCGGTATTATCCAGCGCAGCAATGCCAGCCTCTAGCCGTTCGTGCAGCTCCTGGTCAGTCGTGTTGGCGTATTCGGCCACATACGCCGGCGTAGCTGAGTCACTACTTTGAGCCGAAGTGCTAGCCGAAGGGGGCGAAATACCGGCCTGCTGCAATGCTTGCGACAGCTTCTCCTCATCAAGACGTTCAGGCTCGACCTGCAGATGATACGCTGGCGCTGGCGAGTGGTCGGTAGTTGGCAGTAAGGCGAGCAGTTGATCTCGATACAGCCAGCCTACCGCACCAATAAGCATGACAATGGCTAGTCCGCCAGCCCAGCTTAGTCGCTTAATGCGGTTGGCGTTGTAGCTAGTGCGTACCAGAGGTAAAGGTGGTGCTACTGACGGTGGTGGCGCTGTAGCAGTGGTATGTTCCGGCGCTGGCGTCGGGGCTAGTAGCGGTGGGAGTGAAGCAGCTGGTTTAGATACAACGGTGGACTTTCGTCGTCGGGTGGCTGGTTTTCTGGTCTTCTTGGTCGACTTTGATGACGGGCGAGAATCAGGCATGCTCCTAGTATACAATACTGTCCTGACGTTTAGGGAAATATATCTACGCCTACATCTCATGTAGATGCAATGGATAATCACAGGCAACCTTCGAGGCGATTGTGCTTCAGCTCCGGTTGACACTCAGCTCGGGGTGCGGGTATAGTAGCAGTAGTACTGCCTGCAAGTAGGCCGTCTTGCCCTATGCCCTCAGATTATTTTGGTTTAGATATCGGTTCTCATAGTATTAAGGTGGTCCAATTGCGACGAGAGAATAAAAGATTTATTCTCCAGGCGTTTGGTAAAGCTACTACCCCACCCAATGCCCTCGCCTCAGATGCCCCATTGGATCAAGGCGCGCTGTCCGAAGCGGTTCGCAATCTGGTCAAAGATGCTAAAATTACCAGCACTAACGTGGCTGTGGCTTTTCCTGAGTCAGCCATCTTTACTCGTGTAATTGAAATCCCCAACATGGGCGACAAAGAGCTGGCTAACGCCATTCAATGGGAAGCAGAGCAATATATCCCTCTCCCACTAAAAGATGTCAAGCTCTCTTGGCAGGTGCTAAGTCGGCCGACGGCTAAAGAGCCTGGAGCCAAAATGAGCGTCTATTTGGTAGCCGCTCCCAATACGCTTATTGAGCGCTATGTCGGGCTGCTTAAACAGGCTAAGTTGAACCCGATTTCTTTTGAAACAGAAACAATCGCCATTAAACGGGCCCTGGTAGATGGACGGGATGCTGGTCCGACCACGCTAATTATCTCAGTGGGGGCTACGACGACGGACTTAGCCATCGTTTCCAGTGGCGTAACTTCTTTTACCCGCTCTATTGCCACTGGTGGGTCTGCCCTAGCTAGAGCCATTGCTCAAGATTTAGGCTTTGAAATGGGACAGGCCGAAGAATACAAGAAAAATTATGGCCTAGTTGAAGACCAGCTGGAAGGTAAGGTTATGCAAGCAATCAAGCCAGTCTTCGACATCATCACCTCAGAAATTCAACGAGCTATTTTGTTTTACCAAACTCGGCACCCTTCTGATACCATCAAGCGGGTGGTGTTGGTCGGAGGTACCGCTAATCTCCCCGGTATGGTGGTCTATTTGGCCACGACAATTGGCTTGGAAGTACAAATCGGCTCCCCTTGGCAAAGCGTCGAAATTCCCTCATCGCTGCAGCAGCGGGTCAAAGAAGACGAAACGTCATATGCAGTTGCCGTTGGCTTGGCCATGAAAGAGTTAGGCTAAACGATAACGAGAGGCATATTCACACACCGTCGCGACCAGGCTACTGGTAGAGTCTGTAAGTCAGAATCTAAGTAGTTGACAAGCAGACAAGCATATCTCTAGAATAGACACATAACCCATTCTGTCCATGGCCCAAGATATTAACCTTTTACCAAGTCAAACTGCCGAAGTTACCCCTAAAGTTCGCCAACAAAAGATGCTCACTACAGTAAGCGTCGTCGTTCTTATTATAACGATTGTGGCCGTTGGCGGTTTATTTGCCGGCAAACTTGCCCTGCAGGCCAGCCTTACTAGCATAGATAATTCCATAAACACCGAGACACAAAAAGTGCAGACGTACAAAGAGGCAGAAGGCGTCTACCGCGCCTTGGATACCAAATTAACATCGCTCAGTAATTTTTTTGCGACACAAAAGCATTACTCTACCTTCCTAACTCAATTTAGCCAAACGGTGCCTGCGTCTATGCAGTTAACTGATATGTCTGTCGATGCTTCGGATATAGCCACCATTTCGGGCACAGTTACAACCTATGCTGACTTGGCCGGCTTCTACGATAAATTGCGCACCCAAGGAGCTACCTCAGACAATGAGGAAAGTCCCTACTTCACCAAACCAGCCCTAGTCATGATTGGCCGCGATGACCAGTCCTCCACTATCGCCTTTACCGTAACCTTCAGCCTGACTCCTCAATCGTTGGCTGCGTTGCCCAGTGCTACACCTACACCAACCCCTACCCCTACCGGAGACCAATCATGAACACGCCTACAATGACCGTTGATAGCTTTAAGCCATATATTATGCCCGTTGCGGCGGCTGTCATTCTTATTGCCGTTATTCCACTCTTAGCGTTGCCATGGGTTGGGGATATACAAGATAGCTTTAAAACTATGTCTGACAAGCAGACAAAGCTAGACGCATTAAAGGAGAAAGTGGCCGCTTTGCAAGGATTGCAGGCAGAACAAAATAAAGCGACGCTAACCGAGAAAGTTGAACCAGTCATTCCTTCGCAAGCTGATCCAGCTGGTCTATTAGGAACGCTGGAGCAAGTAGCTGTGGGTGCTGGAGCCTCCACGCAAGGCGTACGATATGGTCAGGACAAAACCGTGGTAAAAAACACTGAATCAGGCAGTACCGTAGAGACAAACTTATCAGTTGTGGGTGGGTATGCCAATATCGTTAACTTTATTCGACAGTCAGAAACAGTGGCTCGGGTTGTGTCGTTAACCAGTCTACATATTGTGCCGTCGAGCGACGAGGATGGGACATTAGTAGCCACCTTTGACGTTTCTAGCCCTTACCAGCCGTTCCCGGAGGACCTTGGACCAGCTGAAGAGCCGCTACCACAGCGCACATCAGCTAAAGAAGCAACATTGACAGCTATTGATTCATTGCACTTGGCATCATACGCTCCAACCTCGGCTCAAACTATTACCGGTAAAGACAACCCATTCTAAGTTAGTAACGAGTATTATAATCCCGTCCTTAGCGTAAAAAACAGCCAGGCAATTTAAAAGCCTGGCTGTTTTGGTAGTTATTCGCGATTATGGGCAATCTGGCTATAAAAAAGACAAGATAAAATATTACTCTTCGACTTCGTCAACCACATCTTTGGCAGCTGAGCCAGCTTCTAAGATATCTAAATAAACGCGCTGGTGGCGCTTTAAGGCGGCAACCTTGAGCAAGTTGCGCAGACTGCGGGCTATATTGCCTTCTCGGCCAATCACGATGCCCATATCTTCAGGGTGAACTGATAAGCGTAGAGTGAGGTGCTGGCCGTCTTCGCTCTCAACCTGACTAACGGCGACGTCGTCTGGGTGAGTAACAATGTGCTGAACAATAAACGTGAGCAAAGAATCCATAAGGGTACAGTCCGCCGATAGATAAATAAAAATGCGGTGATGGTTAGGCAGCCGCTTCTTCTGAATCGCTTGGCTGCTCAGAAGCCGCTTCTGCTGCTTCATCAGACACTGGAGCTTCGGCCACAACGTCTGCTGCGGCGGTTTCAGCTGGTGCTTCCGTAGCTTCCGGTGCTTCTGCAACACGCTCAGGCTTGCGGCGCACGCTAAAGCCGTGTTTGACGCCTGACTTGTTAAGCAGGCCAATGACTGTATTGCTCGGCTGAGCGCCTACAGAGATCCAATAAGCTGCTCGCTCCTTGTCTAATGCCACCTCTCCACCTTGAATCGGGTGATACGAACCCAAAATTTCAATAAAACGACCATCACGACGGCTGCGGCTATCAGACACAACAATGCGATAGTGGGGTTGGTGAGTGCTGCCTGTCCTGGCTAATCTAATCTTAGTCATAAAAATTCCTTCAGAATAAAATAAACTGTAGTCTTACCAGCGTTGGTAATTGTTACATAAAAACTGACGCTTGACTCTTAATCCTCTCTCTGGAGAGGCTTGTGGGATTGTATCATGCCTTTTTCCAGTTGGCAAGTGCGTTTGCAGCCGCCTGTTGTTCTGCTTGCTGTTTGCTCTTGCCAGATCCGCGAGCCAACTGTTTAGTGGCCGCATAAACACCGACGGTGAATGTCTTATTGTGATCGGGTCCTTCCTCAGACAGAACCTTATAAACTGGAGTGATCGAAATTTCTTCTTGAGACAATTCTTGCAAACTACTCTTAGCATCCTTGTAAAGTTGTCGCTCGATAATCTCAGGTAATTTACCCATAAGGTGAGCATGAACAAATTTACTGGCCGCCTCAAATCCTTGGTCTAAGTAAATAGCCCCTAGCAACGCTTCAAAGGTGTTGGCAAGAATGTATTGGTTATGGCGCCCGCCACTCCCCTCTTCTCCCTTAGACAGATACAGGAACTCGCCAGCTTCAAGACGCCCCGATACTTCCGCTAGTGAGACAGTATTAACCAAGCTGGAGCGAAAGTTGGTTAATTCACCTTCTGGAGATTCCGGGTACGTGTGGTACAAGTGCTCTGATACGATTAATTCCAAAACGGCATCGCCCAAGAACTCCATTCTCTCATTAGAGGGGAGATTAAAACCTGGGTTTTCGTTTAGGTATGAGCGGTGCACTAAAGCCGTGCGGAGAAAATCTTGGTTAGTAAAGGTAACCCCTAACCGTTCTTCTAATGTGTGTAATTCCATGGGTTTATCCTATTTCATTGAGCTTATCGAGGAGTAGATCATACAAGTCTGATATTGTGGTAAGTTGACGAATCTCTTCGCCGCTAATCTCGACATGAAATTCGTGCTCTAGTAACGAGATGAAGTCAGCTAACTCTAACTCTGATCCGTTAAGATCCTGTCGCAGATCGTCATCCGGGTGAATATCTTCAACTTCAACACCAAAAGAGTCGGAAATATGTTGATTAATTCGATTGATTATTTCATTCATAGGCAGCGCAAATATATAACCGCCGGATCGTTGCCGGAACGTTCACTAAACTGACTCTGTCTCAGCCTGATATTGTACTAAGGTTCCTAATACCCCATTTACAAACTTTGAGGAGGTGTCCCCGCCATATTCCTTGGCTAGCTCCACCGCTTCATCAATTGCCACCTTAGCCGGGGTGTCTGTGTAGCGCAGTTCGTAAGCGGCTAAACGCAAAATGCAGATATCAATCTTGGCAATCTGATCTCGTGGCCACTCTGGAGCAGCGGTAGTGATTTGCTGATCCAACTCGTCCAGGTGATCAGTCACGCCCGTAGTGAGATCTTGGATAAGCTGCCTGTCCACATCCTCAGACTGCTCAGTGGCCTCTAACACATGCTCCATAATCTCTGACAGTGAGTCAGAGTGAAAGCTCCACTCGAACAGAGTCATGAGGGCAATTTGACGGGCAACGTGTCGTGGATCGTGTCGTGTTTTCATAGAAACGACCTGCTTAAATCTTAAAAAAGTGCTACTGACTCCTAGTCAGAAAAACTTATATTGCGGTTAGGCTACTTTTACTACGGGACGACCTTTGTAGTATCCGCAGGCTGTACACATGCGATGTGATCGAACCGGTGCGCCGCAATGGTCACAACTACCAACCCGCTCTAAAACCAGCTTTTGGGCGGCTCGACGGGTTTTCTGTTGCACGGTACTAATTTTACGCTTAGGATGTGCTCCCATAATCGAAATATCCTTTATAAGTGTAACTAATAGTGGGACTAAACTGCAAGTCATGCACTCTAGTGCCCAAGGCAGGCCGTAGTATAGCGTATCAGTAAACAAGTGTCAAATAAAGCGCTAGCGCGCTTTAAAAGTTCAAGTATCCAAGTACCCAAAAATCCAAGGAAAAATATAAGGATTACGTAGCAAGCAGAATCTACCGTCAAAGACTTCTGTGTTTTTATAGTTTAAGTACGTATACCTTGTTTTGGATGCTTGGGTCCTTGGATACTTGGATTCTTCCTCAAGAATGTTACTCCTGATCCTCCATATGTCCGCGTCTCAATTACCTCTAGGTCTTCTCCCCTATCAAAATTCAAACCCTTAACGTGGTCAAAAACAACTAGTCCATCATCAGCCAAGACTTCGGCTAAGTGAAACAGGAGGCCCGATGGGAGACCGTATTCGTATGGTGGATCCGCAAAAATAAGGTCGAACGGTAGTTGGCCAGCCTCTTCTGATAGGTATCGCAAAGCATCGAGCTGTACGACTTCCGCCTTGCCCCAAAATCGACCAACATCCAGATTGGCTTTAATAGCCTTAATTGACTCAACATTGGTATCAACAAAAGTGGCATGAGCCGCTCCTCGAGATAAGGCCTCAAGGCCGTAGGCGCCAGACCCAGCATAAATATCAAGCACGGTAGCATCCTTCACGCGGTCTCCTAATATAGAAAAAACTGCCTGACGAACCATCTCCTGGGCCGGACGAATATCAGAAATTTTTGGCACGCGTAAGGGTAACCCCCGCGCAAAACCACCGCTTATACGCATATCTGTAGTATATCAGAGAACTACCGGTAAATATATGCTCACTATGCGTAGATTGCTATGTATACGACGAGGTATGTGCGGACGATTTTGATATAGATTTGGAAAAGAATGGAGGCAACAGAGCAGGATGGGATTGGGCAATTTGGTCTGCCACAGGAGTAATTTATCAATAAATTACTCCTGTGGCACAATGCTAATATGGCAGGTGCCAACTACGTCGGAGCTTCTGGTCGGTCAGAAGGTATCCGCCTACGGAAGGTAAAAGAATCAGGAAATATCCGGCACAAAGCAGGGTCCAATATTCTGCCCTATCTTTGTACACAGTTAATGTAAAACCCGAATCGCGTCCCCACATTTCAACCGTAGTGGTAGGAGCTTGTTGCCAGAAGGCGTAGGGCTGCGTGACTTGCCAGCTGCCTTCGCCAGTAACTACTACTGATTCCCAGTTGACGGGCAACTCCGACTGCTCTTGGCTGCGAAATATTCCGTCCCCTGAGCGATTAAACGGTTCATAGCCGTCTGGATCCATCTTAAATCGCGCCAGAGGATCGTTCAAAACGACATGAAATCCAGTTACTCCGGCTAAGCTGAAACTAGTTTCGTCAGCGACTTGGTGCACCTCAGCTTGGGGGTATTGCTGATCCATGAAACCACTCCAAGCTATAATTAGGGTGGTGACAACCACTGAAACAAACCCCAAAGTATGGCGTTTGTTGGTGGTCAGCATACGGACGATCCAGCCAATTTCAACGCCAAGACTATAAAACAGCGATGCGAAAGCAGGCATTTGCCCCTCCCTTTAAAAAGCCAACATTTCGAACAATCATTATTATAGCCGCCTTTAAATAATAAGTCAACCTATAGTAAGCAATTAAGGTAATTATGGGGTTAGACAAATCTATAATTAAAAAGCCATCTCTAGGACGCTAGAGATGGCTTAAGATAGGGACATGCGACGTCATATTATGAACGCCGAGAGGTTGTCCGACAATCGTCGTCGAGCCGAACCAACTTAATAAGGTTGGCCCAAACTTCGGTCAGGAACTTTTTCACGACAGGCTCTCCTTCTGTGCGTAGCCAGCTTGCTGGCAATGTAGTCCTGTGAGCCTTTGTTATAACTCTATTTTTCTCAGTTGTAAAGAGGGGCGTTGTCAGACTGGGCGATGTGCGCATTGGGCCATACCCTCAGAGAGCTCCTTAATTAGTATCAAAACAGACACTAATTCATTTCAACCAACTTTTGTGTGCGACTCAGTTCCCGCTCTAAGTTGGGATAACTATTCAAGCTAGCAATAAGACCTTCGGCAGCCTCATGCGTAGTTTGGGTGAGCTCAACATCCATAAACGAGGCTGCTTTTAACTCTGGAATACCGCTCTGGCGGTGCCCATAGACTTCACCGGGACCGCGCGTAGCCAAGTCTAGCTCGGCCAGAGCAATGCCGCTTGACTCATGCTCCATATGGCGCAATCTAGCAATGTCCTTAGCCTTTTTAGCGTCGCTCAACAAAAAACAATACGATTGTTTATCGCCACGCCCAACCCGACCGCGTAACTGGTGTAGCTGAGCCAAACCAAATCGCTCTGCCCCTTCAATAACCAGCATTGTAGCGTTAGGTACGTCAATGCCTACTTCTACCACTGGCGTAGCCACCAAAGCGTCAAACTGATGATTCTTAAACTCGGCCAAAATTTGGTCTTTGTCGGCTGCTTTCATCCGGCCGTGCAATAAAGCTAAGCGCCGTTGACCAAACACTTGCTGGAGCCGCTCAAACTCAGCCGTAGCTGCTCGCACTTCTGTAACCTTGTCAGACTCGTCAATAAGCGGACAGACAATAAAGACCTGCTCTCCTCTGGCCATAGCCGCATCAAGGTAGTCTTCCATATCGGCTCGTTTATGCTCTGGCACAACGTGTGTTTTGATAGGCAGTCTGTTGGCTGGCATCTGATCAATAATCGATAAATCCAAGTCGCCATAAGCTGTCAAAGCCAGGGTCCGCGGGATTGGTGTGGCAGTCATAGACAACAAATGGACTCCGTGCCCAGCCTTGCTCATTAATTCGGCTCGCTGTGCTACACCAAATCGGTGCTGCTCATCAATAATCACCAGTCCCAAAGCCTCAAACTCTACCCCACTGGCAATCAAGGCGTGTGTACCAATGGTAATATCCGCTGGCGGCATCTTGGATTTGGCCGTCCGCAAAGCAACGCTAACGGGTCTCAACTCTCGGCCCTCAGGTTTAGTCTCTTCATCCAATGTCTGGGATGCTCTCCTCGCCGCCTCGCCCGCTCGCACCCTTGCACCCTCAAGTAATGCTTGAAACGTTTGATAGTGTTGCTGCGCCAACACCGATGTTGGTGCCATTACGGCCGTCTGGTAACCATTAAACGCCGCCGCCAAAGCCGCGGCCGCAGCCACCACTGTTTTACCCGAACCAACATCACCCTCAACCAGGCGATTCATTGGTTGACTCTTTGCTAAATCAGTTGTAATTTCATCAATGACTTTTTGCTGAGCCTCAGTTAAGTCAAAGGGCAAACCCATAACCCACTCTCTTATCTCCTTTCTCCCCACTCTCAGTGCTGGCGCTGCGGCACTCTGACCCTGGGCCATTTTTCGCTGCAAGGAAGCCAGTTGCAATAAAAGCAGTTCATTAAATGCCAGTCGTCGTCTGGCTATGCCAGCCTGCTCCATGGTCTCTGGCGCGTGTAGGTGTCTAATAGCTTCAGGCAATGAGGCTAAATCATACTTGGACAGAATAGCGTCTGGTAAAAATTCCGGCACGACCACTTCGACTTTGGGTAATAACGGAGCAATTCGCGCCCTCAACCATTTTGATGTCACTCCGGCTGTTAGTGGGTAAATAGGCACAATTCTACCTGTATGGACCATGGGTTTGCTGGCCAGTTCATGGGTAGGGCTGGTCATCTGAAACTTGCCAAACTTAAACTCTGGCTCGCCAGCAAAGCGGTAGTCCTGGCCCACTGTGAGCGACTTTTCCATATACGGCTGATTAAACCAAGTTAACTGCAATTGATCAGTATCATCCGAAGCCGTTGCCGTAATCATCACTCGCCCACCTCCCTTAAGTCGAACCTTTTTAATCGACTCCACCTTGGCCTTAACCACCTGCAACTCACCCTCCACCAAATCTTCAATTGGTGTCATTTTGGATAAGTCCACATATCGTGACGGCAAGTGATACAGCAAATCGCGCACTGTTTTAATGCCCAAGTGGGCTAAAAGCTGTTCATATTTAGTGCCAACAAATGGCAAAGTAGCAACGGACGTATCTGGAGACATATAATTCGTTTATCGTTTATCGTTAATGGGTTATGGCAATTCGTATCATTCGTATAACTATAAACTATAAACCACAAACTAAAAACCCATTCGTAGCATTCCAGTCAAGGGAAAGGGGCAAAAACAGCGTTGTTTTTGCCCCAACTAGACTCTCTCCTCTACTGGGTACTGCTGGACGTCATAGCCAGACCCTCTCAGCCATGTCAGCAACTTGGCCCGGCTCATGCTATGAAACATGACCGGCTCAATCATCAGTTCGGGATGATTCTCCTGCCAGTGTTGTTGCAGCATAAGGCAGACTTCAGCCAAGTCTCGATGCTGCATCTGACACAGAGTTGGTCTCAGCCGGCCATCTCTCGGCCCTCTCTCTCGGCAATGGCAAATGATCCGATGCATGGCTTGCGTCCTGACTACTAGCAGCGACGTTTGAATTGATTGGCCAGTAATACTAGCCATCTCCGTCTCCTTTTGAATGTCTCTTTCGGTGCCCACGGTGCCAATGATGCGCTCTAAGATCTTAAAGCGCATCAGCTGAAACCGCTTTTACCTTTATGCTTACCTTCCCATTTCTACCTCCTCAACATACTGCAAATTAAAAAAGCTCTTCCGGGAGGAAGAGCTTTTAGTCGATTTCTAAATTTAAAAAATGGCTAGGCTAAACTCTTACCTCCGTAAACTTTCGTTCCGGTCATCTTAATCTTAATGGTGGTAATCGTTTGTATGCCTGGCTGGTGCATGGCACGTATTATCCGCCTCTGAGCGAGAGATGTCAAATGACTTTAGGTTGCAAGATTGCAAGGTAGCCAGGTAGCAGGCGTAAGGTTGGGATGTTTATGCTTCATTATCCTTTTTTATAAAAGTTGGCGGAACAGAAA
Organism: uncultured Candidatus Saccharibacteria bacterium; assembly: GCA_964536215.1. Classification (GTDB taxonomy): domain Bacteria; phylum Patescibacteriota; class CAZHWT01; order CAZHWT01; family CAZHWT01; genus CAZHWT01. Next base: position 22,853 of record CAZHWT010000001.1, on the reverse strand, counting down.
CTGTTCCGCCATAAGGCATAGCTCAGTCGCAGGCTGGACTGAGACTGCCGCACTGTATACGGTGAGCCTGAAGCCAATCCTCAGCATCGGACGATCTGAGTGAAGGCGACGCTTGAGTCAGTCCGCAATCTGGGCAGATAGCCCGATAGCGAAGCTGCCCTGGTCGCCAAAGCGCCTGAACGTTAGCTGGGTCACTTGGTCGTCGCGGTAACACCTCAGCTTCGCGTCCCTTAGACGTTATTTGGTTAATCAACCCCATTGTCTTCCCCTTCTAGTGCACCACTGCGATGGCCCAAGCGGAGTGTTAGCCACACCAACAAAAGTGTGGTATTTAGCCAGAATAGCCGAGTAAGATAGTCTGACCAGGAATGCGACTGGGCCATGCGGTGAGCCAGAAGCATCTCTATGATCACTATGGCCAGCGCCTCATGCCACCTCCAACCCGGCTCCCAGCGACAGTAAGTCCAGCCTAGCCAGCTTGCTGCCACTAATAATAGGCCAACTTCTGCCAGCTCAGCGTATGACATACGCCTCTCCCCCTTCCTTTCCTCTCTCAACCTTCCTTGGACAGAGGTTGCCCGCCTCTCAACGGGGCAACATCCTATCCGCCTCTCAAAAGTAGTTTTTTGTTTTTGGCTCTTATTCCAATTTTAATTTTGCCTACTCGTCCGTTTATTCGTTCCTCGTAACTCGTAATTCGTAATTCATAATTCCTAACTCATACCGGGGTATCCTGGGGTGCCTAGTGATCATAGAAAATGGCATGTTAGGAATGTCGGATAAGCGGATGCCCCATTGTTCGTAGCAATAAAAAACTCCCCCGGGAGGGAGAGTTAAAACCGTTTATTGCTAACTTTTCTTATAGGCTACACTCTTACCTCCGCGAACTGAATCCGGTTAAAGTAAAACCAAAAAGCTGTCTGTCGAACTAGAGACATATACATAGTATAAAAGACGTTCTGACCTGCGTCAAACTCATTCACGAGGGTACGAGGAGCGAGGTTTTCTTGCCACCCCCTAGCTACCACCTATTGATAGTTCTGAGCCATAAATAGTGGGGACAATGAAAAGAGAACAATCGCCAAAATAGAAATAACTAGGACGATTGAGAATATTACCCGATGATGTTTTGGTGTAGACGATGGCATAAAAAGATCCTTTCAAGCAAGTTAAAAGCGCAAATATGTATAGCGCAAATCCAAAGCTAAAAGTTGGCAAATATAGCATCTAGAAAATTGAAATACGAAACAAATGAGAAAAACGAACAGTATAATGTGACATTTTCATTTAAATATTCTGATTTCGAGGTTGATTCGTATTTCGATTTTCTAAATTCTTATTTTAGTTACTTTGCATTGTGGCTTTACGCTCTCAGCTCTAAGTTTTACGCTTCCCTAGACACGTGCACATTCAGATAAGTCCTCTTCCCTACCTTCAACAGAATTTTATCATCAATATGCACTTGCCGCTCGGTTAGGCGTTGCTCGTCCACTTCAATGCCACCCTGCTCAAACAACCGCCGGGCTTGGGCTTTGCTATCAGTCAGTCCAAGCTCTACCAGTAGATCAACAATATCCCAATCAGCCCGATCCAAAACTCGGTCCTCAATTTGTTCAGGAGCAGATCCGCCCTGAACAGTATGCTCAAAATGAGACTGAGCGCTATCCGCCGATGACTGGCCATGATACTTCTCAATAATCAGCCAGGCCAGCCGCTTTTTGGCCGCCATGGGATTATCGCCAGCCTTTAATCTGGTAGCTGTTTGAGCGATCTCATCTTCAGGTGCCTCGGTTAGTAATGTCAGGCCCGGCACAATTACTTCGTCCGGCAAGCTCATCATCTGGCCGTACAGTTCATTAGGCGGATTATCAATATTAATAGCGTTACCCATGGTTTTGCCAATTTTAACCCCATTACCATCCGCTAGCAGTGGTACGGCTACTACCATCATCTCCCGATCGGCCAAAACACGATTAAGTGTCCGGCCAGCCAGCATATTAAAAATCTGATCAGTACCCCCAAATTGTACGTCGGCCTCTAAAGCCACTGCGTCATACCCTTGCATTAACGGATAAAAGAATTCGGACAGTGAAATTGGCCGCTGCTCCTCAATTCGCCGCTGAAACATATCCCGCTCTAACATCTGCTGAACCGTAAAGTGTGCCGCCAGCTTTACAATCTCCTCAAAGCGCATGGTGTCGCTCCACTCCGAGTTGTAACGCACCTCCACTGGGTTATCGCCGTCAAAATCCAAAATAGTTCCAACCTGCTCTAGGTAGGTAGCCATGTTAGCCTCAACCTGTTCCTTGGTTAATGGCTGGCGGATGGATAGCTTGTCCGGATCCCCTAATCTACCGGTAAAATCACCAATCAGCAAAATAGCCTTATGTCCGGCCTGTTGAAAGCGCGCTAAAGCATTCATGCCGACAGTATGGCCAATGTGTAAATGAGGTGATGTCGGATCAATCCCGTAATACCCGCGCAGTTGGCGACCTTCGGCTTCCGCTTTATCCAGCAATTGCTCAAAAGCGGCCGGGGTAGGTAAAATCGTATCAATGGCCCGAGTTATTAATTGGTGGTGATTGGTATTTGGCATAGTATAGAACCTGAGCACAAAGCGGAGAGGGTAAAGCGAAAAACGAAATGTCGAAATATGAGATGCGAAACAAACTTAAAATCAGATACCAGAAAAATTAGTGCTGCTTTGATATTTGCTCTTCGGATTTGTTTCGTATTTCAAATTTCTATTTCCGCATTTTGAAAGCTGTCCAGCTTTGTACTCGCCATTCAATTTCCTCTATTATATCACAGATAATCCCACCACTATGATATAATATTGTCTGTTTCACTTTATCGCATGACTCTCCCCTCTTTTATCACTTCTCTTATGCCAAAACGCCGCCGCCGATTAAGTACCCTGTCTACTACTGGTGCGGTGCGTCGTCGCTCGGCTGCCGTTAAGTCTCGCCAGCGAACTCGCCGAGCCCGCTTTCTCACAATTACAGCCACAGTCGCCCTAATAATGGCCATTACTATGACCATTGGCGTTATTGGTGTCTTTGCCTATTTTTCTCGAGATCTGCCTTCGCCAGACAAACTGACGCAGCGCGAAGTAGCTCAGTCGACCAAAATTTATGATCGTAATGGCAAATTACTCTACGATATTTACGACGGCGAACATGACCGGACGCTGCTTAAGTTGGAAGATATTCCCAAAGAGGTCAAAGACGCTACCATTGCCGCAGAGGATGCTAGCTTTTACCAGCACCAAGGCTTTGACGTTAAAGGCATCCTAATGGCCCTGTTTAAAGATATTACCAGCCGCTCTATTGAAGGTGGCGGTTCGACGATTACTCAACAGCTAGTTAAGAACGTTATTTTGGAAGACGCTCGGCAGACGCCCATTCGTAAAATAAAAGAACTTATCCTGGCCATCCAGATTGAGCGCAAGTACTCTAAAGACGACATTCTGCAAATCTATCTCAACGAAATGCCCTACGGTGGCACCGCCTATGGCATCGAGGCTGCAGCTCATCATTACTTTGGAAAGACGGCCAAAGAGTTAAAGCTGCCGGAAGCGGCCCTGCTGGCTGGTATGTTGCAGTCCCCGACTCGCTACAATCCATTCACTAATCCCGATGCGGCCTACGGTCGCCAGCACTATGTGCTTGACCAGATGGAAGATAAAGGCAAAATTACGGCTAAACAAAAAGAAGAAGCTGAGAAGCAGGAGTTAGCCTTTGTTAATGGTCGAACCAACAATATAAAGGCGCCGCACTTTGTTATGTATGTCCGCCAGCTACTCGAGGCTCAGTACGGCACCAAGACGGTCGAGCAAGGCGGCCTTAAAATTACCACCACGTTAGACTATGATAAACAGGTCATCGCCGAGGAAGAAGTAAAAAAGCAGATCGCCAATCTGGCTAAAGCTAAGGCTAATGCCAGCAATGCCGGCCTCATCGCCTCTGACCCCAAAACTGGCGAAATTTTAGCCTACGTCGGTTCCGAAGATTTTAACGATACTGAACACCAGGGGCAGGTAGACGTCATTCAGCGTCCGCGTCAACCCGGCTCATCAATCAAACCAATTACCTACCTGACCGCTTTTACCAAAGGGTATACTTTGGGTACTTATCTGGGCGATGTGCCCACTTGTTTTGGCGGCGAACCACCGTATTGTCCGGGCAACTCCACCAACAACTTCTGGGGACCATTGCAACCCAGAGTTGCTCTGTCTAACTCCCGCAACATTCCGGCCGTTAAGATGTTGGGCATGGTAGGTATAGATAACATGTTGGACCTGGCTCACAAGCTAGGCATCACTTCAATGAACGATCCTAAAACGTACGGGTTGTCTTTAGCCCTAGGTTCAGCCGAAGCCACTCCGTTTGACATGGCCCAAGTGTACTCCACCTTTGCCAATCAAGGGGTGCAGCAACCGTTAACTGCTATTCTTAAGGTAGAAGATCCGTCAGGCAAAGTACTCGACGAATACAAGCCCGGCGAAGGCAAGAAGGTTGTGGACTCTAAATATGTTTACTTGCTGTCGAATATTTTATCGGATAATGCTGCCCGTCAACGCTTATTTGGCGCCCATAACAAGCTGGAAATCGGCCGTCCAGCTGCCGTCAAAACTGGTACCACCGACGAAAACTGGGACGCCTGGACGATTGGCTACACGCCTTCGCTGTCCACAGCTGTATGGGTAGGAAACTTTGACCGTACGCCTATGAACGGTATTCAAGGTTCCACCGGAGCTACGCCAATCTGGAACGGCTTTATGAAGCGAGCTCTGGATGGGACTCCGGTTGAGCAATTTAAGCGGCCATCAGGCATTACCGAGGTAACAATTGACGCTATATCTGGCATGCTACCTGGCCCCTACTCTAAGACCAAGAAAGAAATCTTTGTCGCTGGCACCGAGCCAACCCAAGTCGACACCTTCTCTAAACAGGTTCAGATAGATAAGGATAATGGCAAGCTAGCCAACTCTGCCACAATTGCCACTGGCAATGCTCAAACAGTCGTCTGCACCCAACTGGAAGAGCCAGTAGCTGCCTGGCAATCGTACACTAACGAATGGATGCAGAAACAAGGCGCACCATGGGGATGTCCAACCGAAACGTCAACCTTGTACCACACGGCCGGCGATGTCCCAACCGTTACTATTACCTCTCCTACCAACGGGCAGCGGGTTGGTACCAAGTTTACCGTTAAAGCAAACGTTGCTTCAGCCGGCGTCATTACCAAAGTTACGTTCTTGCTAGATGACGTGCCGGTCAGCTCTACAACCTCCATACCCTATGAGTACACGTATAATTTACCCAAGAGCACGAGCGGTAGTCATACGGTGGGTGTAAAGGCCATTGATTCCAACGGCAATGAAGGCTCCGCTTCTATCACTATTAACTTTGGCGGCGAAGGCAGTGTCGGAGCCAATCCTCAACCAATGAGTGCCCTACCAGCGCCCACTAGCTGGCCAATCAGTCTCGCTCCCCGCATCCAGGCTCTTCCTGCCCGTTAGAACATCCAGTCGCCCTCGACAAAACCACTTTCTGCTTCCATCTGCTAGGTGAATGGATTCAACCGCTTCCATCTAGATGGTCTAATTTTATTAACTACAACCTCTTTATTGGGAATGTTGGCATAAATGGCTATTTAAATAGCCATTTATGCAGATGCAGAGCTTATTGAGTCAGACAGAAAATATTGGAAGTATTACAAATACCTGTCCAGTTTTTTTTCTTTCAACTCTTCAATGACTAGCTTAACTTCGCTGGCTCGATCTTTGGGAATAACCAGCAAAGCGTCGTCAGTGTCAACGACAACAACGTCTTCCATGCCAACCACGGCGACTATTTTGTTGGCTTGGCCATAGACCAAACTACCTTCAGTATCAATTAAAACAGTTTGGCCCTGCGTAACATTATCGGTCACTTTATCAGCTAGCTCATCATGCAGAACCTGCCAAGTGCCAATATCATTCCAGCCCAGGTCAGCTGCTATGACTGCCTGCCCATCTGGATCCAAGTGCTCAAAAATAGTGTAATCAATCGACTTTTTAACAATCTTGCTATACTCTTCGGCCACTGTTTCCGACTCGTGATCGGTATCCAACGCTGCCTTGATGTTCATTAAAGCCTGGTACGTCTCGGGCACATGCTGTTTGTACAATTGCATCAGCGTCTGAAGGTCCCAAACCCGATAGCCAGAGTGCCATAAATAATTGACCGATGACAAAAATGTTCGGGCGGTAGCTGCATCGGGCTTTTCTACCTGGCGAATAAAATGGTAGATATTCTTGCCATATTCGGCAAAGGCCGGAGTCCCAACTTCAACATAGCCAAGTGCGGTGCTAGGAGAAGTGGGCCGGACGTTTATCTGCACCGTCACGTTTTCTTTCTCTACTAACGTATGGGCCGTATCAAAAGATTTTATAAAGTTAGCCCGATTACGAACCAGGTGGTCGCCGCCCCATATAGTCGCCATAAGACTGTCCGGGAAGCGTTTGGCAATATGAACAGCCGCATAGCCAACGGCCGCCGTAGTGTCGCGCAGCATTGGCTCAGCGATGATATGATCCGGGTTAAGCATTGGCGCCTGCAGGATTACTTCGTCGACGTATTCTTTAGCGGTCGAGATAAAGATGTCGTCTGGAGAGTAGCCAGCTAAAACGTGGTCAATCATCTGTTGGAACATTGTCTTCTCTCCTACAATTTTCTGGAATTGCTTAGGGAAAGATTTTCGGCTCATGGGCCACAATCGGGTACCAGATCCTCCCACGAAAATGGCAATTTTTAACGGGCGGGTATGAGACTTACTCTCTGACATGAATATCCTCCTTGGTTAATGTGGCGATAATGTGCTGGCGGACTTCGGCCACCTCATTAGCTGATAATGTTCCATCTGGCTTGCGGTAGGCAAGGTGAATGAGCGGAGATTTTTTGTGCTCGCCTAGCGATGGGTGGCGATACACTTCCACTACGGCAATAGTTTCAACGAACGGCTGGCTGGACGCAATCTGCTCGAGGACTGGCCCTAGCTGCTTTGTTTCATCTACCAATAGCGATAAATCTTCTTCTACTGCTGGATATTTTGGTAGAGGCACAAACTGCTTTGGCTGAGCTAAAGTAAATAGATCGGTCAGCCTTACTTCGGCTATGATTGCGCTGCTCTGCAAATCCAAGGAGTTGGCCGCCTGATCGGTCAGTGGGCCCACAAATCCAATCAGCTTATCGTTCAACTGAATAGCTGCAGTGTTAGACATATCTGAAGATGTATTGGCCTGCTTAGCTAAAACATAGGTAATCAAATTTGGTTCAATTCCTAATTGAGCCAAGACTTCTTCAATAATCCCTTTGACAGACACAAAATTAGCTTCAACTGCATCAGCAGTATTGAGAACCAGCCCCAAATTCCATTCTTCGGCTGGCAAACCTTGCTTCTGAGGTTGATAGACCGTCGACAGCTCGAATAGCCGCACATCACCGTGCCTGCTGTTGCGCTGGGCCACCTCTAACAGCCCTGGCAAGACCGATTGGCGCATGTGTGTCCATTCTGAAGACAACGGATTGGCAATCGCTAGCGCCGCTACCCCATTTGTTTCAGCCTGATTGGTCAAAGAATTAGTCAAGGCTTCACTCCAACCCGCCTGACTAAGCAGCCGTTTAACCACCATTCGATTAGTATAAGTTCGATTTACCAAATGACCTGGTAATGGACCAGCTGGCAAAGTGATCGGCAAGGAGCTATACCCCACCATTCGGACAACTTCTTCTATCAAATCCACATCTTCCTCTACGTCGCGCAGTCGCCAACTAGGCACCGAGACTGTCAGCATTGCTGGAGATTGTTTCTGGACGCTTGAAACTGGACGCTGGGCGCTTTTTGTCTGCTTTGCAGCCTCAAATCCTAACGCTTGCAAGATTTTTTCGGCTTGGGCGAGGTCAAAACATTTACCCAAGTATTGGTTTAACTTCTGCTGCGACAAGGAAACAGTCTTGGCTTCGGGGGCGACAGGATAGGTATCAGACACAACGCTTCGCACGGAGGCGGAGGCATATTTTTGCAGTAGCTCAATGGCCCGATTGAGAGCCTGCAAACTAGTTTCTGGGTCAACACCTCGCTCAAATCGCTTAGACGCCTCGCTGCGCAGAGCTAAAGCGTTGGCTGTTTTGCGAACGGATACTGGATCAAAGGCCGCTGCTTCCAGAACAATTGTTTTACTCGATTCACCGATCATGCTTGCCTGACCGCCCATAATCCCAGCCACTGACAGCACCTTCTTAGCATCAGCAATTACCATCATTTCAGAAGTTAGTGTTCGTTCGACACTGTCTAAGGTAATCACCGTTTCGTTAGCCTTGGCCATCCTAATCTGTAATTGCTGCCCTTCAATCTGGCTCAAATCGTAGGCATGTAAGGGCTGACCATATTCCAGCATGACATAATTGGTAATATCGACCACGTTATTAATTGGCCGCATGCCACTCAGGTACAGTCGCTGTTGCATCCACCAGGGCGAAGGTCCAACCGTAATATCCAGTACTTGAGCCGCCAGTCGTATGCCGGTTGTGGCGTTGATTGAAGTGGCAAAATCGACCGTATTATCCCCAGCTACAGCGGTGACTTCTGGTATATTCAATGGCGTATCAGTCAGCACGCTAACTTCGCGAGCCAGACCAATCATAGCTAGCTGGTCGGATCGGTTAGTCGTCACTTCGATATCAAAAACGGTTTGAGGGTAACCAAGTTCTTTAGTAATTGGATTACCGACTGTAGTGTCCTGGGGCAAAACCAAAATACCGCTATGGTCCTCGCCAATCCCTAACTCAGCCACCGAACAAATCATGCCGTGACTAACCACACCTCGAATTTTGGCTTCTTCCAAAACAAACGGTCCGCGAGCCTCATCGTGCATATTAACCGGCACCCTTGCTCCGGGACGAGCAAAAACAATGTGCTGACCGGCCGCCAGATTGAGCGCCCCGCACACTACCTCAATCGTCTCCTTGCCCGTGTTAACTTGAGCCACATTTAGTCGGTCAGCATTAGGATGCTTAGCCACCTCCAATACCTCCGCCACAATCAAATCGTCCAATCCCTGGCCAATGACATGCGTCCGCTCCACCGAACTCCCCGAATCGGTCAGCTTCTTAGCCAGCTCTAAATCCGGGATCGTTATATCAACATATTCTTTTAGCCATTCAATAGGTACAAGCATAATTAGGTTATAGGTTATAGGTTATAGGTTGCTTTGGTAAGCGTCCAGCGTCCAGTTTCAAGCGTCCAGAAGAGCATTTGT
>CAZHWT010000001.1:4805-13449 GCA_964536215.1 uncultured Candidatus Saccharibacteria bacterium | reverse complement strand
GGTTGCTTTGGTAAGCGTCCAGCGTCCAGTTTCAAGCGTCCAGAAGAGCATTTGTAGCATTTGCGTATTTGTAGCATTCGGATATACATTCGTAATTCGGATGTTACCTATTCGCATCATTTGCATATTCGTATCCATCATTAGAATTGTGACAAAAATCTCATATCATTCTCATACACCATCCGCAAATCGCTAATGCCGTGGCGGATGGCCAGGCAGCGCTCCACTCCCCAGCCCCAGGCAAAGCCAGTATACTCGTCCGGATCCAATCCGGCATTACGTAAGACAGTTGGATGAGTCATACCGGCCCCGCCCAATTCCAGCCACCCCTCTTTGCATAATTTGCAACCCACTCCACCGCAAACGGTGCAGCTAATATCGACTTCAAAACTGGGCTCGGTAAAGCGAAAGTGATAAGGGCGAATGCGGGTTTTAGTTTCTGGGCCAAAAAAATTATGAACAAAATATTCCAACGTTGCTACTAAATTGCCTATAGACAAGCCCCTATCCACCACTAGTCCTTCAAACTGGTGGAACATGGGCGTATGCGACACATCGGCTTGGCGGCGGTAGGTCTTGCCGACCGTAATGGTCCGAATGGGTGGCTGTTGGTTCTCCATCACATGGAGCTCAAAGTTAGTCGTATGCGGCCGCAACACTACCTTACCGTGCTTGGCGTCTTCTGGCACATCGACAAAAAAGGTTTCCCAATCATCTCGAGCCGGATGTGTTTTGGGCATATTGAGTGATTCAAACACGTACCAGTCATAGTCAACTTCTGGAGCTTCCACAAAATCCATGCCAAGATGGCTAAAAATAGTCACAATCTCATCAATGGTTTGAGTGGTAGGATGCAAATGCCCCCTCTCGACTGGCCAAGCTGGCAAAGAAATATCCAATTTAGGCTTATCTGCCGCCTGTAACTCTCCTCGGCGGTCAGTTAAAGCCGCTTCAATATCTCGTCGCGCTACATTTAACGCTTGGCCCACAGTAGCCTTTTCCGATACAGGCAGATCTCTAAGACTCTTAGACCATTCCGCCCACTGACTCTTGCGACCTATATAAGCGAGTTGTAACTCAGCCAAGTTATCCAAAGATGCCGCATCTTTAATAGCTTTAGCTGCCCGACTTCCATAGGTTATAATTTCATCAACTGACATTAAATAACTCCATCAAAGGCAGTCAGAATAACTTTAATAATGACATAGCAGATAGTTATAATGATCGCCGGCACTAAATATTGCGGTCGAAACATTTCCTGAGCAATGGTAATCACATCTGGCCCGCGGCGGTATTGAAAGTATCCCATAATCAAAATCATGGCCGCAAACACCACCAGTGCCTGATAGAACAAACTCATAGCTACTAGTGTACCACAGGCAAGCCGCGACTCGCCTGTGGTCGTTTGCGCGTTGGCTTGTATAGCTAATCCCACGTGCAAACGAGCAAACGAGCAAACTCATACACACTGCCTACCCAACCATATTTTAAAACCTAAAACCTAACCACTCACCCTACTCGTGTCTTCGTTTACCCCGATTTAATCGGGGTTTGTTCGACGCTTCGTTATTCGTAGTAACCATAAACTGCAAACCATAAACTATAAACTAAATCGAGCACAGCTCTTACCTAAAACAGGCAGATTCTGTGCTCAACAAAATAAATTCTAATGTAGTTTTAGCCTTGGACTTTTTTAAGGATGGTCGAAAAAGTGGCGGCATCAGCAATAGCAATTTCGGACAAGACTTTGCGGTCCAGCTGTACGTTGGCTTTGCGCAGATTAGCCACAAACCGGCTGTACTGCACCCCTTCAGCTCGAACTGCGGCAGACAAACGGGTAATCCATAAACTGCGATTGGTTCGCTTTTTTAGACGGCGGTCATTATAAGCGTGCTGACCGGCATGCATCAAGGCTTCTTTGGCGGCTTTAACATGGTTGCCGCGAGCTGCTCGCATGCCCTTAACTTGGGCCAAAATCCGCTTGTGTCGTGCTTTAACTGTAGTTCCTCGCTTTACGCGCATATGTTGCTCCTTCGGAGAGTTATTAGTGATTGGTTACTTAGTTACTTGGAAACAAACTAAGTAACCAAGTGACTAATAACCAATAACCAAAGGCCCTAGGCCTTTTTTAAGTATGGCAAAATTCTTTCAACTCGATACGTGTCAGACTTGCTCAATAATTCCTTGACGTTCTTGCGTCGCTTAGTCTTAGCTGACTGCTTGGTCTTTAAGTGGGACGTGTTGACGTGTCCAATAAGCAGCTTGCCAGTACTAGTAATTTTTACCCGCTTCATAGCGGCTTTCTTAGTTTTAGCTTTCATATATTCTCCTCCGGAGAGTCGGTTGGTTATTAGTTACTTAGTTACTTGGATTTTTGTTTTGCTAAGTAACCAAGTGACTAATAACCAATAACGAAAAAGTATTTCTACTTCTTTTTCGGTTGCAGTAATGCAATTATGCTGCGACCTTCTTGATACGGTGCTCGTTCAATATCGGCCAACCCTTGCAGCTCATTCAGCATCCGCGTCACTTTCTCCCGGCCAACTTCCTGGTGTGTAATCATCCGGCCGCGGAACTGAACATTAATCTTAACCTTATCACCATCAGCCAAAAACTGTTTGGCCCGATTAATTCGAATATCCAAATCATGGTCGCCGATGTTAGGGCCAAAACGCAGCTCCTTAACGTCCACTTCTTTAGTATTCTGCTTAGCCCGCTTGTCGCGCTGCTTTTGATCGTACAAAAACTTGGCAAACTCAACAATCTTGGTCACCGGCGGGTTAGCTTGCAGCGATACCGCTACTAAATCCAAACCTTGGTCTTGGGCTTTCTTTACCGCCTCAGCTAAGGGCAATACCCCCAACTGTTCCCCATTTTCGTCAATTACGCGCACAGTATTGGCCCGGATTTGAAAGTTCCGGGCATAAAACTTACGCTTAACTGGTTCTGGTTTTTTATATCTCCGTAGTATGGGCGGCTTCCTCTGTGAATGTTATTTCGTTATTTCGTTATTTCGTTATTCGAATCACGAATAGACGAACTAGCGAATAACTATCATTATCCCTTTTGGGCAATTAGCTCGGTTATTCTACCAAGAAACTCCTCGATATGCAAGGTCTCTTGTTTGGCTCCATCTCTGGCTCGCACGGCTACCGTTTTATCGGCTTGCTCTTTGTCCCCCACCACCAACATGTATGGCACTTTTTGCAGCTGAGCATCACGGATTTTGGCCCCCATACTCTCATTGCGGCTATCTATATCAACTCTGATATTCTTGGCTAGTAAAGCCGACTTTACTTGGTCGGCATAGTCCAAATGCTTGTCAGAAATTGGAATAACCACCGCCTGAACCGGCGCCAGCCAAACCGGGAAAGCCCCAGCATAGCGCTCGATTAAGAAAGCCATAATTCGCTCAATCGCCCCAATAGACGAGCGGTGAATGACAATTGGCTCCTTGGATTGCCCGTCAGTGTCAATGTATTCCAGCTTAAAGCGACCGGGCATAACAAAGTCATACTGCACCGTAAAGGCGGTATCTTCCTTGCCGTGAACATTCTTCATCTGGACATCCACCTTAGGACCATAGAAAGCAGCTTCGCCCTCAGCTTCCACAAATGGCGACTGGCGTTCCTGTAGTACCTGCCGCAAAACATTTTCGGCATAGTCCCAGGCTTCGTCATTCTTAAAATACTTTTTATCGTCGTTGCGGTCACCCAGCGATAATCGATAGTGGTAATCATTGCCCAGCTCCAGACCAAACACTGTCGCCACATACTCAATCAGTTCCAGCACTTCATGGATAATGCCATTAGCCTGCTCTTTGGTAGCAATAATATGGGCGTCAGCTAAGCAGAAACTCCGCACTCGCATGAGGCCGGACAATTCGCCGGACTTTTCGTACCGGTACAATTTAGCTAATTCGGCAATCCGCATTGGCAGCTCGCGGTAGGAACGGGGCTTAGCTTTGTACAGTTCAAAATGATGCGGACAGGTCATGGGCCGCAGCATAAACTCTTCATCGTCAATCTTAATCGGCGCGTACATTGACTCTTTGTAATAAGGATAATGTCCTGAGGTCTTGTACAAGTCCAACAAGGCAATGTCTGGCGTGTAAACGTGCAAGTAGTTTCGCTTGAGCTCCTCATCAACCACAAAGCGCTCCAACTCCCGCCGGACAGTCGCGCCTTTAGGTAACCACAGCGGCAACCCCTTGCCGACCAAAGGCGAGAACGTAAACAAATCCAAGTCCTGGCCAATTACTCGATGATCGCGCTTCTTGGCTTCCTCTAATGCGGCTAGATGGTCGTCCAGCTCCTGCTGGCTCGGCCAGATAGTGCCATAGATCCGGGTTAACATGGGGTTTTTCTCGTCTCCCCGCCAATAAGCCCCAGCCACCGATAATAATTTAAAATACTTGAGCTCAGTGTCGGGATGCTCGACGTGCCCACCGCGACACAGATCGGAAAAGTTGCCAGATCTATAAAAGGTCAGCTCCTCGCCACGCTCGACAATTCCATCGATAAGTTCTTGCTTATAGGGATTGTCCCCGACTCGCTGCCGCGCCTCTTCTTCTGAAATTATCTCCTTGGTAAATTCAGACCAAGTTGGTGCAATCTGATGCATTTTATCCTCTAGCTTACCCAAATCTTCTTCAGAAATAGGTTTGGCAAAGTCAAAATCGTAATAAAACCCGTTATCGATGGCCGGACCAATAGTCAACTTAGTATCCGGCCACAGCTCCAACGCCGCCGCCGCCACCAAATGCGCCGCCGAATGGCCGAGATGATCAAGATAGTCTTTATTTGATGAACTCATAGAAAATTCCTTCGGAATTTTGGTTATTGGTGATTGGTTACTTAGTTACTTAGAATTTTAAATCGAATAACGAATTAGCGAACCAACGAATAACATCATGTACTTCCGTATTGTACAATCCCTCAGATAAAAGTCAATCGGTTGATCGTTGATCGTAAATCGCATGAGGGGCTACTTAGACAAATGTCGATGTGCGATTTACCCCGATTCAATCGGGGTTTACGATCTGCTCTCTTTGTCATTCTCAACTTGATTGAGAATCCCCCCTTAGGGGTTATTAGTTATTTCCGCCAGAGGCGGACAAGAGTTACTTAGTTACTTGGGTTGGGATTATGATATGCGATGTACGATTAGCGATTAACGATTCACCCTCACCCCATCCTTCATCGATTTTACAGAGATAAATTGACCTATGTACGTACACGTATATGTACACAATATCTCGACGCTACGTACGCTGCTTACGATCAACGATTAACGATCTACCTTTAACAATCTCCCCTCTCGGTTGCACTCGCTTGGTTGTTCACGATACCATGGTGGTATGGAACATGCTGTTCATAGGTATCTGGTTTCGTCATTGCGAGGAGCAGAGCGACGTGGCAATCTAGCTGCTTGCCGTCTTGCCAGCTGTCTGCCTGGCTGCCTCAATTGGAGGATACTCTAATGCCAAGACTCCCTAAACCAGGAGGAGACGCCGGTAACTGGGGTGAAATCCTGAATGAGTTTTTATCGGTAGAACATACTTCTGACGGTAAGCTTAACCCATCTGGAACTATTTCCCTCAAGTACACTAAACCAGAAGATGGAATTCCTGCTTCGGACTTAGATAGTGCCACTCAATCAATTCTTGCGGAGTCTCAAACGACCAAGTCTAGGGTAGACGCAATTGAACAACCTGGCTGGGTTGCTCGCGACCGACTATCGGAAGATGTAGGCACAATGATGGATGAGCACATTGCTACAGATCAGCTTCTTAGCGTAGCTTTACAGTCATATCCGGCCGAAATGCCTGATCCCCCATCTGTCTCAATTGGTAATGCAGGAGCAGCTTCAAGCATTGCTGGAGCAATAACGCTTTTGCCGGACAGCTCTTCATTTACTCGACTCCGACACGCGGGTTACAAAGTATCTGGTGGTATTTACCTTCCAACGGGCGCAGCTCAAACACAGCTCCCTGCAGCGCTAGAGTTCATGTTTGATAGCGATCAATTTGAAATTTTTTGTCGAGACGATACGGCCACCATTAGGATTATGGTTGACGGGTTGTATGTCTCATACACACCCATATCGTTAACGACTAGTGGGCAAAATAGACATATACATGTTGACTTTGGGTCATCTGTCATTCGGCATATTCGGATTGAGTCCTCCCTTCTCGCATTGCGCAGTATCAAAGTTCCGCCCACCGCAACGGTTTGGACTTCATCTCATCGCGCCTCCCCCCGTGTCATTATGCTCGGCGACTCGTACCTAGGTGGTATTGACGGCATTGGCCTCAGTCTAGGTCATTACCTAGGCTGGTCGAACGTATGGGAGGATGGAGTTGGTGGCACGGGATACCTCAAGCAAAATGGATCATATGAGCCATTGTCAGCTCGACTCGATACGGATCTATTCCCACACAGTCCGGATATTGTCATCATTGCCCTAGGTCTTAATGATGCAAATTATTTTGCACCCAGCGAGATTCAGGCGGCAGCGCAGAGCGTATATGAAAGTATTCTGTCGACACTCCCCGACACGAAACTGGCAGTTGTTGGTCCATGGTGGCCATCGGGAACCCCAACAGCGGCCATACTGGCTGCAAGGGATGCGATTAAGACAGCTGCAACGGGACGCGCACATCTCTTTATCGATCCTATTGTCTCAACAACAGCGGCTCCTAATACTTTGGGGTGGATTACGGGCACGGGCAAGATTGGCGCAACAACCGGGTCGGGGAATGCCGATCTCTATATCAACAATGACGGAACACACCCTAGTGGACCAGGACGACGCTATCTTGCTGGACGCATTGCAAATAGTCTCGCAATTCTCGGTCTCGCCTAGAGACTTGTGTGTTATTCGCAGCGATCGTTACAATCTACACATCTCTAAGGACTGACAAGCTATTTACATATTTCGACCAACCGTGCACTTTGTAATACAAATTGTGTATTACTACGGCTGCCCATCGGGCTATTTGGCGCGATTAATTCCCTCGGAGACTGAGTCGGTAATAGTGTGTTGAATGGCCTGGCCAATAAATGGCAGCGTGCCTAGTAAATTTAAAATGGTCACCAATAATGCAACCACTAGTGTAGCGCCGATGACTGAACCGAATCCCCACGAAATCCCGCCTAAAAAGTTAGCCAGCATCAGCTGCCGCTTAGATTGAAACACCCGGTCGACTCCCTTATTGGTTGGCTGAGCAATAGACGAATGAGATTCTGCAGGCATATATTAATGGTAACACTGGTGGCGCCATCCAACAACCAGCCCTTTTATTAGTCCGAGACGCCTCAAGGCCCTTGACGATTTTTGTCACAGACCACGTATAGCTTCTCTACTCTAAGGACGATACGTACTTATCTATTTGCCTTATTAAGCCTCTACGCTTAAAGACTGGGTTTTCTTGACGGTTAAATTATGCCGACCCTCAATATATCGTACTGTCCCAGAGGTTGACCGCATTACTACGGAATGTGTCTCGACAATGCTGCCGGGATAAAAGCGGACACCTTTTAAAAAGTTACCCGTTGTTACCCCAGTAGCCACAAACAACACATCTCCCGAGGCTAGGTCGCTGGCTCGCCAGACCTTATCTTCGTCGGTGTCTGTGGCCATTTCCCGAGCTCGAGCCCGCTCCTCGTCGCTGCGGAAGCGAAGTTGTCCCTGGAACTCTCCGCCCAAGCATCGGACAGCGGCTGCCGTAATAACGCCTTCTGGAGCCGCCCCAATCCCAAACAACGCATCCACACCAGTATCTGGCATAACCGCTGCTACGCCAGCCGAAACGTCGCCGTCGCTAATAAGATAGATTCGTACCCCAGTCTGCCTAAGCTCTTGAATTAACTCTTTATGACGCGGCCTATCCAGCACAATAACGGTCAACTCCTCTACCGACATGCCTTTGGCCTTAGCAATAGCTAGGGCATTTTCGCGGGGACTTTTGCGAATATCCACAACCTGGGCCGCCTCTGGGCCCACTACCAATTTATTCATATATGTATCGGGAGCATGGAGCAAACCGCCTGGTTGCCCAAAAGCCATAACAGCAATAGCGTTTGGCTGGCCATCTGCGCAAAGGTTAGTGCCTTCCAATGGATCAACGGCTATCTCCATTTCTGGCCCCTGCCCACTCCCCACTTTCTCACCAATATATAGCATTGGCGCCTCATCTCGCTCCCCCTCACCAATCACAACGGTGGCGTTTATCTTGACCTTTTCCAAAGCTGCTCGCATGGCGTTAACGGCCGCCTGATCTGCCGCCTCCTTATCCCCTTTCCCAACTAGCCTGGCTGCTGCCACTGCGGCTGCTTCTGTCACTCTAACTGCCTCTAATACGTAGGTTCTATCCATAAGTTACTCCTCTTAATGTAATGCTTTGATCAACAATCATGGTCGTACCCAGCATATTCCGTTTAGCGCCGTTGGAGAATGCACCACACGCAGGGAATCTGGAGAAGATTAAAAATTGCGGCCCGTCCGCCGCCAGGTTTCTAGTACTCAACTTTAATCGTGACTATAGTAGTGTAACTAGGTTAAGAGTACTCGGTCTACAATCGATTCGTCAACCAAAGCAGCTTTTAATAAGCGCAGGCTAACACAGATAAATAAACGAGAG
>CAZHWT010000001.1:3180-4705 GCA_964536215.1 uncultured Candidatus Saccharibacteria bacterium | reverse complement strand
GTCAACCAAAGCAGCTTTTAATAAGCGCAGGCTAACACAGATAAATAAACGAGAGTAAGACCATACCGCCAAACAACGGTACTTTACCAGTAATTTTTCATTACCAGCTCGCTGACCCCATGTGTTTAACGATACAGCGTGCATAGATGCTATTCCACCAAAATGAAGCTTGATCCTCTTAAACAGTGCAGCACCCTTTTATAAAATATCAGAGATAAATTAGGCTATGTACGTACATGTGTACGTACGAACTTTTAAACACTTGCGCTTTATAATTTGTTTTGGTTCTTGGATCTTGTATCTTAAAACTTACGTACAGCAGTGCGTTATTGGTGGGCGGTAGAGGACTCGAACCTCTGACCTTTACAATGTCAATGTAACACTCTAACCCCAGCCAAAGGCTGGTCCGCCTCTGGCGGAAGCTGAGCGCTCAGCAATCTTCAAATGGTGGGCGGTAGAGGACTCGAACCTCTGACCTTTACAATGTCAATGTAACACTCTAACCAGCTGAGCTAACCGCCCCAAGCAGCCTACGGCTGCGGAATTTGGAATATTGAATTAAGAATTACGCACAACTTTTAACTAAAAGCTATCAGATTGTACCACATTTCTGACGGCCTTAAATATCTGATCCACAGCACCACTTCGTCATTCCCGCGCAGGCGGGAATCTGATTCTCAATCAAGTTGAGAATGACAAAGAGAGCAGGTCGTAAAGCGTATATCGCATATCGCAAATCGTATATCATATATCGTAAATCGAAACTTGTCCAAGTAACTCCTGTCCGCCTGTGGTGGAAAGTAACCAATTACAAATAACCTCATAGTGGATTCTCGATCAGGTCGAGAATGACACAAAATATAGTTAAGATAATTACTAAAACCTAAGACCTAAAACCCAGAACCTAGCACCTAAAATCCGCCAGAGGCGGACAGGCCTAGAACCTTCTCCCTTCCCCCTACTTAAGCACCTTATCAATCAACCCATACTTCTTCGCCTCGGCGGCGGACATAAAGTAGTCTCGGTCGGTGTCTTTAACAATCCGCTCCAGCGGCTGGCCAGTGTTTTTGGTTAGCATATCATTAAGCATCTCGCGCATGCGCAGAATCTCGCGGGCTTGAATTTCCATGTCGCTGGCCTGGCCTTCTGCCCCGCCCAATGGCTGGTGCATATGAATGCGACTGTTGGGCAGAGCAAACCGCTTACCTTTTGTGCCACCTGACAGCAAAATAGTCCCCATCGAAGCACACTGCCCTACACAAATCGTCGATACATCGCAAGCGATGTGTTGCATGGTATCGTAAATAGCTAACCCGGCCGTAATCACTCCGCCAGGACTATTTATGTACATAGCAATATCTTTTTTAGGATCCTGGGCTTCCAAATACAACAGCTGGGCCACAATCACGTGCGACATATCATCATGAATGCCGCCACCCACAAAGACAATTCTATCTTCCAGCAACCGCGAGAAAATATCATAGGCCCGCTCGCCGCGATTATCCTTTTTTATGACCATTGGTAC
>CAZHWT010000001.1:0-3080 GCA_964536215.1 uncultured Candidatus Saccharibacteria bacterium | reverse complement strand
TCTTCGACAAATGCTTCCGGCAAATCAACTTTAGTTAAGTCAATAATCTTTTCCAGGACTTTGTCTTGCCAGGTATTCTCCGCCTCGTACTCGGCATGGGATTCCAAATCAGACTTAATCTGCGACCGCAAATCAGCTAGATCCTTAGCCCCAATGGTCTTAGCCCACTCGTCATTCATTTCGGCACTCGAACCTTCGGACTCGGAGCGCGTCAAGGGATTGCCTTGCGCATCAACCAGCCCTTTTGGACGCTTGGAACTGGACGCTGGACGCTCCTTCGTACTCCTTTCAAACACTGTTTGCATCGTTTCATCCACTTTAGCCTCGTCAACTTTGGCTGCCTCCTTAGCCACTTTAATCTTCTGCCAGTCCCCGACCTTAATTTCGGGCCGTACCTGCACCAAAGCAGTTACATCGATCGGCTTAGTTAAATCGGTTGAAGAAATGTCAATGGTCGGCTGAGCTACCGGCACAATTTCGTGCTCACGAATAGCGTCTTGGAAAGCTGCGTTAAGCACCTCATCCAACGCAGTTTGCATAGCCGCCGTCGGGTTCATATGCTCCTCTAGTAGCTTGCGAGGCGCTTTGCCGGGTCGAAAGCCGGGCACTTTGATAGTCTTGGATAATTTTTCAAACGCCGCTTCTCGGGCTACTTCCAATCGAACAGGATCCAATTGAAAATGTAATTCAACCTGACTATGCGGTAACTTTTTTATAGATGTGGCCATAGATATCTCCGATTCATATAAAAATTAGACCCCCCGATAGTACACGAAAGCGGCCATAAGTGCAAGAAAAGGGCGAGAGGCTAGACGACTCGCCGTCATGTACCTAGTGGTCGAGCTTTTTAGGTTCTAGGTTTTAGGTTGAAGGTTTAAGGGTGAAGTGCGGATTACTCTTCTCTTTGCCATTCTCGACCTGATCGAGAATCCCTTGCAGGGTTACTGGTTATTTCCGCCAGAGGCTGGCACGAGTTACTTGGACAAGTTTCGATTTACGATATACGATTAACGATATACGATTAACGATTAACAATTAACCATTCCCCCATCCTCCATCAACTTTACAGAGATAAATTGACGTATGTACGTACATGTGTACGTACGACTCCTTAAGCCCTCACGTCGGTCGAATCCATTATCCAAACACAAACTATCTCAAATTATAACTCGACAGAATATACAACAGACAATCTAGGTGTACACGTAAACAACCTCGGAGCTTGTTTACGGTTGAACCTGGCTTGCTTGCTAGTGGATAGAGTAAAAGAAGCCCCGGTCAATCTGGATTGACCGGGGAATTTTGCAGCCATTCTCTGCTCTAACGCAGGTTGGCTACCCAGGCTGGAATGATATTAGTGGAACCCACACATACCTGCCCAC
This sequence comes from uncultured Candidatus Saccharibacteria bacterium, assembly GCA_964536215.1. GTDB lineage: Bacteria > Patescibacteriota > CAZHWT01 > CAZHWT01 > CAZHWT01 > CAZHWT01. Next base: position 1,698 of record CAZHWT010000001.1, on the reverse strand, counting down.
TTGTCAGGCGATCTGGCTCAGACGCCTTGGCAACCGTCGGCTGCGTTGGAGTTGGCCTAGCTTCTGGCCGGGGCTTGCATTCCAGACCAACAATATTGTTGGCAATTGTTAATGGCCGGAATGGGCGTCTTTGCGTGTCAAACGAAGAGCGGGACTTCATGATCCCATAAACTGCGGCCCGCTGCTGCACCCATGGCATATGCTGACCAACGTAGTACGGGTCAAGCTTGCCAAACAATCTGCCGTGCCGCACATTATCGTCGACCAAGACAATGGTTTTGCAATCGTCTCCCGCCCAAGCCCACAGCAGTTCCGGATGGTCGCCGTCAAGGATAAGCAAGTCAGCGGGTTTGCCATGCAGCTCTCCCCTGGCTACGCGCACCTCTCCGATAAGACTACCATCGGTCAGTGAGTGGGCCTCGAAGGAGCCGAATCGTGGCGCTCCATCTTTTCGGCCTGCTCGGACGTGGGTCAACACTTGAGTGGATCGGCGCCCTAGAGCGGCCAGAATAAATCCACTTACGGCAAGGTCAGATGTGCCTGTTGTCATGATTCACTCCTCTTTTAAGGGTAACAGCAAATGCCCATTGAGCTTTCACTAAAGTCCCATTGTGCTACTCTCCTCCCCAGATTCTTTTGATGCGTCAGCTTGTCTCTGTCCAGGTTTGCTTTGTGCACCTGACCGGACTCGAACCGGCAACCTGCGCGTATGTTTGACGCGCTGCTCTACCATTGAGCGTTACAGGTGCAGTCTTCTGTAGAAGACTTGGTGCCCCCAGCGGGATTCGAACCCGCAAACTTTTGGCTTTGGGCCAAAATGCTCTTCCGGCACAGCTACCGGGGGCAAATATCCTTAGGCCAACAAAAAACCTCCCGTTTCCGGGAGGTTTGGGGTTGGTGCCTAAATTAAAAACTGATTACTTGGCTTCAACCGTCGCTAACCTCCCGCGTCCAGAGAGGACGACGAGCAAAGTAATAACGACGAGGAGAACCAAAGAGGTAATCATATGAAAAATATACTAGCACTCTGGTGTGTTTCTGTCAAATAAGCTAAACCACGCTCAGTTTTTCTGTCACTCCCGCGAAAGCAGGAATCTTATCGCCAGAAATCGCTCACGAGACAGAGGATTCACGCTTTCGCGGGCGTGACACGAATGGGCGATCTTTAGATTATCTAAGCTGGGTTAAAAAGTGGGAGTAGGGCAGGTTAAATAGAACTGGCCCGCCTTTCAGCGGGCCAGGCAGTTTAGTAGAGAGCGCGATGCTCCAGTACCGCACCCGATCGGCCAATCCGATACAGATGAGAATCGCAGTTAGCCATTTTGAGGGTGCTGGTAGCTGATTCAGGCAGCCTCTCCAGTCTCCGGCGAAGCACTTTGAGCATCTCGGTGTGTCCGACTACCAGAACATTTTCCCCTTCGGCGGCGTGGAATAGAATTTTATATTCCAGAAAATTCCGCATCCGGCGATCCATTTGGGCATAGGATTCACCTTGCGGTGGCGCGCCATGCCAGGTGTACCACTCTGCCCAGTCAGCCTCTGAGTAATCCTGGTGCGCTTGGTCAAAGGTCATACCTTCTACAACGCCCCACCTTCGTTCGTCCAGCTCACTAAAGGCTTCAAGACGGGTGAGGCGGGCAGGATCTTGGGACCCCAATGTCTCGAGGATGAGTTGAGTTGTCTCAATGGCCCTGCCTA